>OMQO01000102.1 GCA_900313275.1 uncultured Bacteroidales bacterium | reverse complement strand
ATTTGGACCTGTCACATGGCATCCCAAATGCCCCCATGTATGCGGCTTTGCCATCCCGCATCTAGTCATTCCAGAGTCGCCATATTTTAAAATGCTCTCGAAGAAGGACTATTTGAGAACCAAACTGTTCATCCTTATTAACAGAATTAAATTCCAACTCGGTACCAAATATTTATATACCGAGAATCCTCTTATCTCAACTCGGGTTGCCAAGTTGATAAAGGGAAGCCATGTAAGGACTATAACCAACAATTATAATCAGATTTTCGACCAGCCTGATAATTGTAAGCCTATTTCCTTGCCCTCTTTTGAAGGAACTACTCTTCTTACAGTCTCAAGCTCATATCCTCACAAAAATCTTGGTATAGCTATAAATATTGCGGACGATTTAGAATCTATTGCTCCTGATTTCTCTTTCCGTTTTGTGTTTACTGTAAAGAAAGATGATTATCCGGCTGTACCGGAGCGATTGTCTAAGCATTTTGTTTTTCTCGGATCTGTTGATATATCGTCAGTTCCGTCGTTGTATTCCCAATGTGACATAGTGTTTCATCCGTCTCTGCTTGAGTGCTTCTCATCTGTATATACAGAAGCCATGAAAATGCAGAAGCCATTATTGGTGGCAGATATGGTCTTTTCTCGTGGATTATGCGAGGATGCGGCTTTATATTATTCTCCAATATCCCATGAAGAGGCAGCCAGAAGGATTCTTGAATTGGCTTCAAATGCTTCTTTGAGGACTTCATTGATCAAGTCGGGGCTTGTGCAACTTGAGAAGTTTGATACCGCCATGGATCGTTCTGATAAACTGATAAAGTATTGTGAAGATTTGATATCATGATTCCATACATAGTTCTTGTTTTCCTTCCTGGTATTTATGCCTTGATTCTCAAGCTTTCTAGGAGTCGTGAGGATAATGTTGGTAGCAGGAGTATTTCACTGTTTTTCTTTATATGGCTTTTATTACTGGCCTTACGAAGGAATGATATCGGTGTTGATCTTGACAACTACAAATACCTTTTCTCCGAGGCTTCACAGCTTTCTCTGAAGTCTGCGCTTTCATACTGGAGTGATTTCGAGGGCGGGTATATCGTCTTTAATTCTATTCTTTCTCATCTCACACATGATTTCCAATGGTTACTTGTCTTTTCCGGGCTGATAACCATAATTCCGATGTGGTTATTCTACATTAAGAGAACAGAGCAGCCACTCTTTGTCATAGCGCTTTTCATGGGGTTGACTTCTTTCCCATTATACTTTTCTGCGCTCAGACAAGTTATGGCAATGGCGTTCGTCTTCCCTGCCTTTGAGTTAGCATGTAAGAAACAAATCGCTCCATTCCTGGCCATAGTTCTACTAGCTTTTCTATTTCACTCCAGTTCCTTTATTTTGTTATTGGTTTATCCGTTGTGCAATATCCGATTGAAGAAGGATTCTTTGTGGTGGATAGTTGGTCTCTCATTGTTGATTTTCCTTCTCAGTAAATATGTTTTTAATGTATTCTTGGTATTCTTAAATGATAAGTATGTGGAGCTTTATGGTCAGGTAGATAATAACGGTGCGTACATGATGCTGGCACTTTATCTGATTCTTTTATGCTATTCATTTATACTTGCAGATGAGAAAAAGATGAGTAAGGAGCTGATTGCAATGAGAAACTTAGCCGCATTAGTGGTATTTATACAGCCTATTGCCAGTGTAAGCCATGTGGCTATGAGGTTCAACTATTATTTCTTGCCATTTATGCCGTTGTTAATCGCTCATGTGACTAAATATCCACAACCTAAGTATAAGATTATTTCATTTGTCGCTAGAATTGCAATGACATTGTTCTTCCTTTATTATTATTTTAGAACGGTTTATAGCGGAACGGTGTTTGATACCGACCTTTTGCAGATTTATCCATGGATTCCTTACTGGAGCCATATTTGATTTTTTTAGCAGCCTTGGTTATATGAGAGTACTGATTGTTTCCAGAAATGTCTGGGATGATTCAGAAGGGACATCGAGTACCCTGACTAACATATTCGAGGATTACGATCCGGACAAATTGGCTCACATCTACATTGAGACCAAGCGTCCGAACACCCGTTGCTGCCATCGGTTCTACCAGATCTCCGAGTTCACCCTTGTCCACAAGCTGATCCGCTGGTGGCTGAAGCCTGGCCATGCGTTTGACACTCGTGAAGGGCAGGAGAGCGTGGTTTCTGAGACAATAGCCTCGCAGGAGTCGGATGTGATGGGATACGTGCGCGGTCACCGTTCCAGATTCTATGTTTATCTGCGAGAGATCCTGTGGTCTCTGAATGGTTGGAAAAGCAAGGATCTCAAGCTGTTCGTAAAGGATTTCAATCCCGATGTCGTGTGGCTGGACAGCTCTCCGCTGCCATTCATGAACCGCCTTTATCACTATGTGTTGAAGGCAGCTCGCAAGCCCGCAAGCATATTCATGCAGGATGACGTGTTCTTTGTAAAGAGCCATGGTGGCACATTGTTGCGCCGGATCAGAAGGAGCCACATCCGTAGGACAGTCCTGAGGGTTGTTTCGATGTGTTCCAATATGTTTGTCATCAGCCCCAAAATGAAACGGGAATATGATGAGATCTTCGGTGTTGACAGCGTCCTTGTCACCAAAAGTGTGAAGGTTGAGGGCGAGAGCCTTACTCCCGCACCTCCTCATCATCCCTTGCGACTTGTGTATATGGGGCAAATCCTTTATGGGCGGCTTGCGACTCTGATCACAATGGCGAAGGCCATCTCTGATCTGAATTCCGACGAGGTCCGTTTCACTCTTGACATCTACACCAACAACATCATCAGCGAAGAAGACCGCAGGCGCCTTCTGGCTGGCGGAAATGTGTTCTTGAGGGATCCGGTCCCTTACCAGGAGGTTCAGAATGTGATCTCCAATAATGATGTGGTCGTTTTTGTGGAGACATTCGACCCGCAGATCAGCAAGATTTCCCGCCTTTCTTTCTCCACCAAGATCTGTGACTATCTCGGCAGTGGGAAGTGCATCTTAGCCGCCGGCCCTTCTGACACCGCTTCAATCGAGTATCTTGCCGAGGAAGATGCCGCCATAGTCTGCGGGAGCGAGGACAGCATCCGTGCCGGCCTGGAAAGGTTGACTGATCCGGAGGTTGTGAGCGAATATGCCTTGAAAGCCCACTCCTGTGCGGTGAGGAATCATGACAGGGCAAAGATGAACAAGATTGTCTACGGGAAATTGATGGAGTTGTCTAAAACCGCAGTAACATGGTGAGTTCCAGGCTATTGACCGGACTGTTGTCCTTGTCTGTCATCCTTACTTCCTGCGGGCCGCTTTCCGGCATGAAGGCTTCTTCCAAACGCTTTGATGTTGCTTCTTACGGGAAGGACAAGACCGCTATGGCCAGGCTTGTCGCGGATGTCAACAAGGCTGGTGGCGGGCAGGTTGTTTTCCCTAAAGGCGCCACTTATCGCCTTGGTATTGATGATGACCCGAACAGCGGTCACAAACTCCTGCCCAGGGCCTCTTCCGTGCTTTTAGCTTTTAGCGGATGCGCTGACCTCGAGATTGATCTCAACGGATCGACAATAATTCTTGAGCCGAATCACAGCACGAAGTATTCACTCTTCTATTTCTTTGATTGTAAATCGTTTACGCTTAAGAATGGAAAGATAGTGGGCGATGCCTCCAACCACGATTATTCTCCTGTCATCTATTCTGGCAAGACCGAGAAATCATCCCACGAGTGGGGACACGGAGTGATGGTCATGGGCTCTCACGGAAAGATTGAGAACCTGGTGGTCACGAATATGTGTGGCGACGGGATTTATGTCGCAAGTTGCAAAAACAGTGGTCAGGCTATCGACGCTAAAGTCGAGATCAACCGTTGCGATGTCTCCTACTGCCGTCGAAACGGCATCACGAGCGCTTCCACGACTGGTTTTTCATTGATTGACACCCACGTCCACAACATCGGTACCTATGGCGACCTGAAAGGCACGGCCCCTTGTGCCGGGATTGATTTTGAATATGAGGACAAAAATTGGTTCAAAGGGGATGTGAAGATTTCAGGGTGCACATTCAGTGATTGCGAGAAATGGCTTATCGTAGCGGCTAACGTTTATTCCCCTAAAGTTAGTTCTTTTATGCTGGATAACACATCATTTACCGGTGGCCGTTTCCACATTGCTAATCTTCAATCTGATCAAGGGAAAATCGTCCATAATTGCCATTTTGAGAGCTCCCAGCTTAATTGTGGCAAATCCACTTTGGACAACTGTGAGATAGTCTTGGGGCGCAAGATTCACTATGTCCACGGGACCACATTCACCAACTGCTCTTTCGTGGGAACGCTTACTGATCTTCCTAAACCTTACGGCTGCGCCTTGGTCGGATATTCCTTGGCCCCTGCTCATTTCGTTTCCTGCTCTTTCAAGGACATAAGGGGACTCAACGACAATTCTCCTGCCTATCAGGGCATCTCGGGCTATAATTTCCCGCTTAAGGCCAACTTCAAGGACTGCACCTTCCAGAATGTCTCCTTCGTGAAAGGAAACTCCAGCCACGAATCTTCCTTTACATTCGAAGGGTGCTCATTATCAGATGGTTGCATGATCTACAACGAGGGAGGGGAAACAGTGGTGTTCAAGGATTCGAAGATTGACAATGTCGGCTCCTACCCCAACCAAAAGGGAAAGTTCTCCTTCGACAATTGCGTGATTATCCAAGATGATGAGACTGTGGCCAACCCTCTTCTCTATTTTGGGGACCATAGCACCAGGAACACCAATGTGCGTAACACCCTCTCAATCACTCAGAGGATGAAGTCGAAGGGTGTGACGGCAATCAAACTTAAAGAACTGAATCGCTAATGAAAAAGATAATCCGCGCCACGACTGTGCCTCAGTCACTCGCCGCATTCTGCGACGGGATGCTGAAGGACTTGTCCCGAGACTACGAGGTTGTCGCCTTGTCGTCTCCCGGGCCGGCTTTAGATATGGTCGCACAGAGGGAGGGTGTCCGTACGGTCGCCGTCGAGATGGCTCGTCACATATCCCTGCTGAAGGACCTTAAGGCCTTGTTCGCCATCATCGGGATCTTCCGCCGGGAGCGCCCCGACATGGTCCACAGCATGACCCCGAAGGCCGGCCTCCTCTGCATGATGGCCGGCTGGTTGACGAGGGTTCCTGTGCGTATCCACACTTTCACGGGGCTTGTGTTTCCAACCTCCACGGGACTGACCAAGCAGGTCCTGATGCTCACCGACCGCATCACCTGCTTTTGCGCCACCCATGTGATCCCTGAAGGCGAAGGTGTCAAGAAAGACTTGATTGACAATAAGATAACTCGTAAGGACCTGAAGGTTCTTGGATATGGGAATGTCCGCGGGGTTGACATGGACTACTATTCCAGGACCTCCGAGGTTGAGGCCGCCGCGGCGGCGCTTCGGGATCCTTCCCGTTTCACATTCCTTTTCGTCGGCAGGTTGGTCGGCGACAAGGGAATCAATGAGCTGGTGGGGGCTTTCGAGTCATTGAAGACGGAATATCCGACGATACGTCTGTTCCTGGTCGGTCCCGCAGAGGATGACCTTGACCCTGTTAAGGAAGAGACTCACGCCATTATGGACTCGGATGAGGCACTAATCGTGACCGGAAGCAAGTCTGGGGTCGATCTCCTGGCCTACTACGCCGCTGCCGACTGCTATGTTTTCCCAAGCTACCGTGAAGGCTTCCCGAACACGGTCCTGGAGGCCGGCGCGTTCGGGCTCCCGAGCGTCGTGACAGACATCAATGGCTCGAGGGAGATCGTGAAGGACGGATTCAACGGGATCGTGGTCCCTCCACGTCACCAAGACGCCTTGGCAGCCGCTATGAGAAAGATGCTTACCGATCCCGACGCCCGTCAAGCGATGGCCTCAGTGGCCCGGGAGAGCATCGCGTCCCGCTTCGAGCGTGGCTTCGTCCGGAGCAAGCTTTATGAATTCTACAAAAAGGTTCTCTAACGTCATGTACGCCTCGTTTTTCAAAAGGTTCTTCGACTTCCTGATCTCGCTGGTGGCTCTAATAGTGCTCTCGCCGATCTTGCTGGTTGTGACGGTACTGCTCGCCATCCTGAATAAGGGAGCAGGTCCGTTTTTCGTCCAGAAGAGGCCGGGCCGTGGTGGTAAGATATTCAAACTCATCAAGTTCAAGACGATGACCGATGAACGGGATGCCGAAGGCAATTTGCTTCCAGATGAGGTTAGATTGACGAAAGTTGGTAAATTTGTCCGATCGACATCGATTGATGAGTTGCCTCAACTGATTAATGTGCTTAAGGGTGACATGGCTGTTATCGGCCCCCGGCCGCTGCTGGTGCAGTATTTGCCACTGTACAGCCCGGAGCAGATGCGCCGCCATGAGGTGCGCCCCGGGATAACCGGCTGGGCCCAGTGCCACGGACGTAACACCCTAAGTTGGACGGATAAATTCAAGCTTGACGTGTGGTACGTCGATCACCTCTCGCTGAAGACCGATCTTCAGGTGATATGGCTGACTGTCGTCAGCGTGCTTAAGCGCGAAGGCATCTCCTCCGACACGTCGGCAACAATGGAAGCTTTTAACGGAAATAATTGATTATGAAAGATATAGCTATTTTTGGCGCTGGCGGCTTCGGCCGTGAAGTGGCCTGCCTGATTAACATTATTAATGAAAAAGAGCCTACATGGAGGTTTATTGGTTTCTTTGATGATAATCCAGATTTGAATGGGCGGATGATTTCTCATTATGGAGCCTGCTTAGGTGGGATGAAGGAGCTTAATGAGTATCCTCAAGAATTGGCGTTGGTTATTCCGATCGGGGCTCCTGACCCCATTCGTTCCATTGTTGGACGAATTGAAAACCCAAAAGTCTATTTCCCGAACATAGCTCACCCTGATCTGATAATTAAAGATCCTCTAACATTCTCTATTGGTAAAGGAAATATCTTTCAAGAAGGATGCAGTGTCAGCTGCAATGTTACGATTGGGAATTTCAACATGTTCAATGGGGGAGTAGTGCTTGGCCATGATGATTGTGTTGGCAATTTCAACTGTTTTATGCCAGCTATCAGGGTATCCGGTGCAGTTACAATTGGTAATGGTAACTTTTTCGGTGTCGGCTCGATAATACTCCAGCTGATTAAGATTGGTGACAATGTACGTTTGGGAGCAGGAAGTGTCTTAATTTCAAAACCTAAAGACAACTGTCTTTATCTTGGTAATCCTGCCAAAATAATGCGTTATTAATCAATATTTTAAACAAGATAAGTTATGGACATTAATGGATTCATTGCGAATTTCGCTGACCAGTTTGATGAGACTGATCCTTCAACCATCACCGCGGATACTGTTTTTCATGATTTGCCGGATTATTCCTCACTCGTCGCTCTCTCTATTATCGCTATGATTGATGAGGAATATGATGTGCCGTTGTCTGGTAATGATATGAGAAGCTCTGTCACCGTCGAAGATCTGTTCAACATAGTTAAAAGTAGAAAAGCCTGATGGCGTTCTTATCTTTCCCGAATATTAGGGTTGCTGGGATATCCGCATGTGTGCCCAAAGAGATAGAGGACAACTGGGTCTCACCTCTATATTCAGAAGAGGAGAGATCAGTTCTGATTAATTCTGTTGGAATATTCCAGAGGCGTCGTTCTCCTGAAGGGGTGTGTTCTTCCGATTTGTGCTTTTCCGCTGCCGAGAGGCTTTTGGATGAGTTGGAAGTGAACAGATCTGAAATCGGCGCTTTAGTTTTTGTTTCACAGACACCGGACTATATCCTGCCAGCCACAGCTTGTGTCTTGCAGGAGCGGTTGGGCCTCTCTCAAGAATGCCTGGCTTTCGACATTTCTCTTGGTTGTTCCGGCTGGGTTTACGGGATGTCTGTTA
>OMQO01000208.1 GCA_900313275.1 uncultured Bacteroidales bacterium | reverse complement strand
GACGTTAAGTTCCCTTTGGGAGTCTTGACGGTGGTCTCCGGGGTCAGCGGTTCAGGAAAATCATCCCTTGTCGGGGACATCCTTTACCCGGCCCTATATCGAAGAATCAACCAGACAGGAGACCTTCCAGGTGTGTTCAGGCGTCTTTCCGGCAACCTCGACAGGGTCACAAGGGTGGAATATGTCGATCAAAACCCTATCGGAAAGAGCTCACGCTCCAACGCCGTAACCTATCTGAAGGTCTATGACGACATCCGCAAGCTCCTTTCCGATCAGCAATATGCCAAGATCAATGGCTACACCCCATCTTTCTTCTCTTTCAACCAGGAAGGAGGAAGGTGCCCCGAGTGTCAGGGCGATGGTTTCGTGCGGATCCCGATGCAGTTCATGGCCGATGTCACCATGGTATGTGAGGCCTGTGGGGGCAAGAGGTTCAAGCCGGACATCCTTGAGGTGCGCTACAAGGGTAAGAATATTGACGACATCCTTAACATGAGTGTCGAGGAGGCGATTGCTTTCTTTGGCTCTCAGAGTGAGGAACTTGCGTTGCAGATAGCCCGCAGGCTCCAACCTCTCGTCGATGTCGGCCTGTCCTATATCAAGCTTGGACAGAGCTCTTCAACCCTTTCCGGTGGAGAGAGCCAAAGGATCAAACTGGCTTATTTCCTGGCTTTGAGTGAAGACTCAGCCACGGTGCGGAAGGAGAAGATCCTCTTCTTGTTCGATGAGCCCACGACCGGCCTTCACTTCTACGATGTTGAGAAACTGCTGAAAGCCTTTGATGTTCTGCTTGATAAGGGCCACACAGTCATTGTAGTGGAGCATAACTTGGATGTGATACGCTCTGCCGACTGGATTATCGACCTTGGACCTGATGCTGGTGACAAGGGTGGCGAGGTGGTCTTTTCCGGGACCCCGGAGGATCTCGTCGCGCGAGGCAAGTCTTTCACAGCCGATTATATCAGGGCCATAAACAATCCCGCCCCGGGAAATGGATGAGCAAGAATTAGATGAGCTGTCGCGGCAGAACGCCGCTAATGGGATTAACTAAACTAGAATCCGGGGCGGGAATCACTAAGACAAAGTTACCACATGGCTCTTTTTGATGTCTTGATGATAAAAAACTATCACTAAAGTGTTGAAGTTTTTTATAATCATGTGGTGAAATTCCTTGAACCGTTGTAAATTTGGGGAGAGTTTGTGGAACTGCCCTGGTTATTCATGTTTTTTTTATGGGACTGTATAAAAAAATTAAGATGGCTTTGAGAGGCGGGAAACATGATTATGTTCCTATCCTTATTCAGCAAGCGGATTTCATCTCGAAGTCCTCGTCCTTGCTCTCACGGTGGGCTCATGATGAAGGTCAACAAACTGGATCTGCAGTCTGTGTCGATGGCACTTGATGACTGTGTCGATGCCATAAAGGACACGGCCAAAGCCATATTGATTTATCAGCCGGAAAGGATTGATGATCAGTTGGTTGAGCTCTCCCAGATCGCCAAGGCGCAATCGGCGGCCCTTCAGGATCTGTTTCCGTTGCTCTACAACATCAAGCGCAATGTGTCAGCGATCTCCTTGTGTTGTGACAGGGTGACGGAACTGGAACACACCGCTGACGAGTCCTATGAGGAGTACATTGGATTTATCTTCAGGAATGTGGATGAGGTCCGTGAGCTGATAAAGTACAAGAATCTCGCGGAGATGCTCGAGAACACCACCGACGCCCATAAGAAAATCACGGACAGAGTCCGGAATCTGTTGCTTAACTATTTGTCGGACTGATCTTTCCGGTCGGTCACCATATTGCCGTAATAGCTGATAGGCTCCCTGTTCCTGGAACGGACATCGATGTCCGTCTTACCGTTGTTGAACACCTGTATCACGAAAACATAGGTGTCCTCCCCGTTGTTGGTGGCGAGGGTGATCTGACGTCTGTCAGGTTTGGGGAAAGACTCGATGTAGTCGCTGATCTTTGACTCGAAGTTCATTCCTTTACCTCCGCCGTAAGGGATGTTCCAAGCCTGGCCGAAATAGGGGAGTCTGGATATCAGTCGGTCCCCATCGACTTCCAGCGAGTAGTTAGTCACGTGTTTGGAGCCGCCTCTGCGAGGGATCATCTGGTTCACATCGATAAGGAAGGTGCGGTTGTCGAGATCTTCTTGGATCTTGGCCTCTTGCTCCGCTTTCTCCTCGGGGGTCATCCTGAGCGATGCGCAGCCACACACGAGGGCTGTTACGATCGAGAGTGCTATTAATAATGCTTTTTTCATCGTTTTCCTATTTTATTGGTCGTTTTTGTCGCTTGGTATGATGATCTCGAATGTGTGTCCGGCCTTGTTGACAAGCTTGCTATCACGCAGCCAGAGATTCGCTTCCTTCAGTTGGAGATAGCTGCAACCATATTTTTCCGCGAAGTCCACGAGATTCTCTATCGGTCCTTTAACGAGCACTGTCTCTTTTGGAGGATAGTAAGGATATTTCTCAAACTGGTCAACCTTGAATCCGAAGAGCTCAGGTTTCTCAAAGAACATCTTGGCCACAAGGATCCTGAACATGTAGCGGGAAGTCTCTTCCACGAGCCAAAGGTTGAGGGCGGACTTCTGCTTCTGGTCAGTCAGCCGCTTGGAGATGCCGCCTTGGCCGGCGTTGTAGCTGGCGGCCACGGTCATCCAGTCGCCGTATTTGGCATAGGCCTTTTTGAGGAACTGGCATGCTGCGATTGTCTCTTTCTCAATGTTATAGCGTTCGTCCACCTCGTTGTCTATCACCAGATCATACTCCCTTCCTGTCACCTTTGTGAACTGCCAGAGGCCAGCCGCACCGGCCGTTGAAAGGGCCTTGGGACTGAGATTGCTCTCGATTGCCATCAGGTACTTCAGGTCATCGGGGATCCCATACAACTTCAGGATGGGCTCAACCTGCCTGAAATACCTCTCCGACCGTTTGAGCATCAGAAGTGAGTTGGAGTGGGAATATGTGAAGGAGATAAGCTCCCTGTCCATCCTCTCATAGAGGTCGCTCCGATCGAAACGTACGGTGTCGCCCGCGAACACGGCGAAGCGAGGGACTTTGGGTGCCCTGAATTGAAGATCTTCCGTGACATAGAGCTGGCCCCAAGCACAGACGGCGCAAGAAAAGGCAAGCAGGAGGGTGGTGGCGAGCTTTCTCATATTCAATTAGTTATCAAAGACTGAAGCGTTTTGCTTGCTCCTCGATGAGAGCGCTGTCGTTGAAATAGTCGATCCGCATAGCCTTCTTGACATCGTCAAGAGTGGCTTGCGCGGCTGCCTCGGCGACCTCGCTTCCTTTCTTCAAGATCTCGTAAACTGAAGGGATATCTTTCTCGTATTCTTTCCTTCTCGCCCTGATCGGCTCCAGCTCTTCGTTGAGGACTTTCTCGAGGAATCTCTTGCATTTGACGTCGCCCAGCCCGCCTTTCTGGTAGTGGGCCTTGAGCTCGTCGAGGTTGGCATAGTCGGGCCAGTAACGCTCGAAGTGCTCGTCGCGGCAGAAGGCGTCGAGGTAGGTGAACACCGTATTCCCCTCGATGTGGCCAGGATCGCTGACATTGATGTGGAGAGGGTCGGTGTACATCGACATGACCTTCTTACGCATCTCGTCGGCTGATTCGGCGAGGTAGATGCAGTTGCCAAGGGACTTGCTCATCTTGGCTTTGCCGTCAGTTCCCGGGAGGCGCAGGCATGCGGCGTTGGTAGGAAGCACGGCCTTGGGCTCAACGAGGGCTTCGCCGTAGATCCTGTTGAAAGTTCTGACGATCTCGACGGTCTGCTCAATCATCGGCTTCTGGTCCTCACCGACAGGGACATCGGTTGCCTTGAAGGCGGTGATGTCCGCGGCCTGGGAGATAGGGTAGCAGAAGAACCCGACCGGCAGTCCGCTTCCGAAAGCTTGCTCCTCTCCTTCAGCGTTGAAGCCACGCATCGCAATCTCGGTCTTGACGGTAGGATTGCGCTGGAGCCTCGCGACAGTCACGAGGTTCATGTAGTAGAATGTCAGTTCGGTGAGCTGCGGGATCTGGCTTTGGATGAAAAGGGTGACCTTATTCGGATCGAGCCCTACTGAAAGGTAGTCGAGGGCGACCTCTATGATGTTCTGGCGAACTTTCTCCGGATTATCAAAATTGTCTGTAAGTGCTTGTGCGTCAGCGATGAAGACGAACATCTTCTCATAGCCGCCGGCGTTCTGGATGGCGACCCTGTTTCTAAGGGATCCGACATAGTGGCCGATGTGGAGCCTTCCCGTCGGACGGTCGCCTGTCAAAATAATTCTTCCTGGCATATCTTTATATTGAAGCTATTTTATCAAGTTGAGGAATTCGTTCCTTGTACGGGCTGAGCTTAGGAATATTCCAGAGAAGGCTGAGGTGGTGGTGATGGCGTTGGATTTCTGCACGCCGCGGAGCGACATGCAGGTGTGCATCGCTTCAATCACGACTGCGACTCCGAGTGGATTCAGCGCGTCAGCGATGCAATCCCTGATCTGGACGGTAAGCCTTTCCTGCACCTGGAGCCGTCTGGCGTAGGTCTCCACAACCCTGGCTATCTTGCTCAGGCCAGTGATCTTACCGTTGGGAATGTAGGCCACATGGCACTTCCCGATGAATGGCAGCATGTGGTGCTCGCACATCGAGTAGAGCTCAATGTCCTTCACAAGCACCATCTGCTGGTATTTCTCGTCGAATATGGCGGAACGGATGATCTCCTCGCTGTGCTCTCCGAGCAGCGGAGCCATTTTGTAATCCGGCAGATCATCGCCAATAAAGATTGGCTGGCGGACTAACGCGCGCGTGTTGCCGGTTGGGTATTCCATGTTGTAGAAAACATCATTTGCCCAGGCTTGTTTGTCTTCAAGGACTTCTTCCCAGGACTGTGCCACAGAATGAGGGATATCATTTTCGGTCAGGATCTGATCCCATTCTGCAGCTGTTTTCTTCTCAAACGCTTCGATCAGGATCTCAATAAATTCACGATGCAGTTTGTTCTTGGAAATACTATCCATTGTATAACGTTCATTTCCAACCAGGTCCTCATGGCCGATCAGCGGCATGCCGAT
>OMQO01000039.1 GCA_900313275.1 uncultured Bacteroidales bacterium | reverse complement strand
GCGCCCGGGATAAGCCTTGTCGACAACTATGTCGTAATCCTCGCAAAGACGCGAAAACTCCTCATCCGAATCCGGAATTAAGGAGCAATCAATGTAGCATGGAATCAAGCGGTCGTAGCCATCACAATATGACTTGAAACGGTCCTTGAACTTCTGGGGTGTGGCGGCGTCGAAAAGCACTATCCATCGGAAATCCTGGCAAGTCTGCCCTTTAACCGATGGGAGGCAATAACGCTCAAACAGGTCGAAACGACCGGCGAGCCAGGTCTCATCCAAGTTCCCGACCACCTTGCCATCAACCTTTGCCTTAAATAGCGGAAGATTGAACCTCGTGACGATAAAATGTTCGAAAAGCGCCATCAGCGTCTGCCTAAAAGCTTATCTTTCAACCTTCTGGCCTTTAAGTGACGTCTAAGGAACAGCCTTAGCTCATCATAAGGAGTGAACGGAATCCCTTTGACGGACCTTCCTTTCGCTATACGCCGTGAAGCACGCTTCGCATAAGGTAACTCAGGCCATAAACTCATCATCACATTGGCGAAGGATTGCCTGTCGCTGAAACCTTCTGCCGGCCTGTAAGGTTGGTTCAAGTACCTCGGGGTCGGGGCTGAAGCCAACTCCTCCTCAAGGCATGACCAGCCGAAATCTATGAGCGACACCTCGCCCTCATCTGAAATCATCAGGTTGGACGGCTGTACATCCCTGTGGATGACCCCGGCCACCTTAAGGCGCTCGAGCAGGACAGCACCTCCCTTCACAAAAGATTTGACCAGGCGTCTTGTCTGATGTGTGGGCGAGCCGAAGAACCAATCCGACCTGACTCCCAGGACCCTGGATATTTCCAAAACAGCCTCACCATCAACCTCATCATACGATATGAGCTTGGGAAAGCCAGAGACATTTCCCAACCTTTCGATCATTCTCCTCTCATTGTCCATGAGCCAAGGTGTCCCTGTTTTCACGAAGCTATCCTTCTTTGAGTAAACAGTGGACTTGTAGGTGAATCCATCTTTCCCATCTCCAACGGAGCGTTTGACGAATGTACCATGGCGCGATGCGTAAGAAGACACCGAGAGGAACTCCTGGTTGAAGATAACACTCTTGTCGTAAGGGCGGGTGAATTCATACCCCCTCTCACTCATGAAGGCATCCAACAGAGCCGCGGCCTCCGAAGGTGAACCGTTGAAAGCAATCCCTAAACCGGCCGCCATACGCGCCAACCTCACGATATAGTCCGGCGCGGGTTCCCTCTTCTGCACATAGGCATGATACAACAGGGAATAGAAAGCGTCCAAGGAGTCCGGCACGTAAAACAATCCTTTTTCTAACCGCCTGTGCTCCAAGATATTCCTCTCCCAAGGCTCATCATAATAATTGTCGCCTATGTTGCGGAAATCGAATAAGACTTCGCTCCCCGCGACCTTCATCGAATAATGGACCCTCCAATAATCGGGGAAAACCGGTGTGGCTCCGGTCAAGTACCGGACATATCGCTCGTTATCCACCAGAAGGTCGATATCGCCATGTTCCTCAGATGAATACTTGTCAGGCAGGCCATCGTAATTGCGAAGGACGCAATAATCCACCGAGTTGTTCAGGACATAGAACAACTCCCCGAGGTTACTGTAACCGCCTACTCCAACGCAGTCTTTGTCCCATTCGATGGGATTGGAGAACGACTCGGGATAAGCCTTGTGGAAATCATTGACATTCAGGCCAAGAAGCAGGGTCAAGTCTTTGTTGGTCTCGAAATAAGTGTCGCTGGTGTGCACCTTATGTCCACCGCCAGTCAAACGCCTGTATTCCTGCTTCTTGTCGAAGACATTGGCGTTTACTTCCCGCGTACCGGAAGAAGTCTCGCGCCATTGGAAGTCCGGCGAAGGATCCTCAAACACCGCTAGGGTGAATGGTTCGTTCCCGCAATGCGCCATCTTTCCTTTGAGCATATTCACATAAGGCCAATAAGAAAGAAGTCCTTGGGAATGAGAATAGAACACCATCAGATTGTCTATAAAGCGATCCTCGCTCCAAGACACTCTGAAGGTCCCTATCATACGGAACCGCTCCCCGAGATCGGCGAGAATCTCCTCACGCCAAGGCTCGGCGGCTGACCAGATTATGGATATGAAAATCTGGGGCGAACTCATTCGGTCGTCCAAGTGTGATGTCTCAAGACTAAAGGCATGTCAGAAGAGCTGAAACGCCCGAAACCATAAAAATCCTCTTCCTCTATCTCAAATGAGGCCGCTCCGACTATATGATCCAAAAGATAACCGCCCTGACGAATGGAAATGTTCACTTTATAATGGCCAGGACGGATAAACAACGGTTCCTCAACATGGCAATGCAGTGTTTTCCTCTCCCCGGCGGACAAGTGAATGATTTCTCCGATGTCAGCTGTGTCGAAAGCCATAATCCTATTATCGGACAAATCGAACACAGCGACCCTGGCCGTAATGTTGACACTTGACCGGGAACGGACAACCAACTCACAGTCAAAGCCTTTGCTGAAAGAAATGACATTCCCTTCATCACCTTTTCCGCTAATGATCGAGAAACCCTCAAAATAGGCTTTCTTGCCATTCACGTCACGGGATCCGAAATCAAACCCCTCCCGTACCGCTTGACGAGAAGACTCCAGATAGCGATCGACCACTTCGTAAACATCTCCGTCACCCACAAGGCATCCGTCCTCGAGGATAATTCCCCTATGACAAAGATTCCGGATAGCGCCCATATTGTGGCTCACGAACAACACCGTGCGGCCTTCGCTGCTGGACACATCCTGCATCTTACCAATCGCCTTTTTCTGGAACTCAGCGTCGCCGACAGCCAGAACCTCATCAACCACAAGTATTTCCGGATCAAGGAAGGCGGCGACGGCAAAGCCAAGGCGCACGGTCATTCCGCTGGAATAGCGTTTCACAGGAGTGTCAATGTAGCGTTCGACTCCAGCAAACTCAACTATATCATCCAACTTGCGGTTGATCTCGGCACGAGTCATTCCAAGAATGGATCCGTTCATGAATATGTTCTCCCTTCCTGTCATCTCACCATGGAATCCGGTGCCGACCTCAAGCAATGAGGCTATCCTGCCCCTCGCCCGGATGGTTCCGGTAGTAGGAGAAGTCACCCGCGAGAGAAGTTTGAGCAAGGTGGACTTCCCCGCCCCGTTCTTGCCGATGATTCCGACGACCTCACCCTCTTTGACATCAAAAGTTATGTCCTTAAGGGCCCAAACATAGTCAGAGTTGCCTTTATGCGCCCTGTCATTCGTCTCGCCAACCTTAAGATAAGGGTCCTCATGGTGCAAGACCTTTGTCTGCCACCACCGGTTCAAGTCGTGGGAAAGGGTTCCTGTTCCGACGAGACCCAGCCGATAGAGTTTCCCGACATGGTCGAATTGAATTGCTACATCGCCCATCTTAAACAGTATCCATGAAGTTCCGCTCAACGCGGTTGAAAATAATGACAGAGAAGAACAACATCACAGCCATGAACACCGCGCTGTAAATGAGACCGTTCCATGAAAGTGAGCCGGCACCAAGAAAACCATACTTGAACGCCTCGAAAATAGGTGTCAACGGATTGAGCTCCAATGCCCAGCGGAACTTGTCGCCAGCCGCGCTCAACGGATAAATGATAGGCGTGGCATACATGAACAACTGCAGACCGAAACCGACAAGGTACCTTAGATCACGGTACTTGGAGGTCAAGGATGACACGACTAGTCCCCACGAAAGGGCGTGTAAGGCCAGCATCAAAACCAGGACCGGGAACAGGAGGGCAGCGGCGTTAATCGACACCGGCCCTCCGATCACGACATAATAGACGTACACCGCGGCGAAAAGCAGCAGCTGGATCAACATCTTGACGAGGTTGGAAGTCAGTGAGGCAAGCGGAACGACAAGCCTTGGGAAATACACTTTCCCGAATATTCCGGCATTCGCCGAGAACGTGTTTGAAGCGCCGTTGAAACACTCGCTGAAGTAGTTCCAGAGCATGATACCGGAGAGATAGAACAATGGCTGAGGCACCCCGTCCGTCGATATTCCCGCAAGTCCGCCGAACACGAACATGTACATGACAGTCGTGAATATCGGCTGGATAAAGAACCATAACGGGCCAAGGATGGTCTGCTTGTAAACAGTGACGATGTCGCGTCTGACGTACATATACCACAAGTCGCGGTAACGCCAGATCCCCTTCAAATCTATGTCTAGAAGACCCTTCTCGGGTTTTATGACCAGGGTCCAGTCTTTGGCCATAGCTTAGCTCTCTTTCACTTCGTTACCATAGGCGGTCTTGCCATATGCGGCTTTACCGTAGCCATAGCCATAACGGCCATAGGATCCGTATCTATGATAACCGTAGCGGCTGTATCCGCCTTCCCCGGATGTCCCGTTAAGCACTAATGAAAGATTCTTATAACGCTTCTCCTGGTACCATTGCTCAATCTCCGGAAGAATGGCGCGTTCCAGCAACTTTGCCCTGATAACGAACAGAGTCTGATCCACATAACGGTTGACTATAGAGGCATCAGCGACAATCTCAACAGGAGGGCAGTCGACGAACACATAGTCATATTCCTCACGGACAGAGTTCATAAGTTTCTCAAAATACGGAGTATAGAGAAGCTCGCTAGGATTCGGAGGAAGCTTACCGCAAGGAAGGACATCTATTTTCCCAAGCGGGACGATAAGGTCATGGTAATCATCCTCTTTTCCGCTCAAATATGTTGAGATGCCTTTATGGGGTGACTCAACATATTCAGACAGAGAAGCTTTGCGAAGGTCCAAGTCAATCGCCAGAACTTTCTTATCCTTGAGGCCGACAGCGGTGGCCAGGTTGGCTGTGATAAAGGTCTTTCCGGAACCTGGGTTAAGGGATGTCAACATTATGACCTTATTCGAGGACTGGTAGCCCAACATGAACTCCAGGTTAGACCTGGCGACCCTGAAAGCCTCATTTATCACATCCCTATTCTTATCCGCCACGAGAACCGTAGGAACAGTGGTCTTGTTGTCTTTGCCCTTCTTTTTATTCTTGCCTTTAACCCGCACGAGTGGAATCTCACCGGCGAAAGGAGCGGTCAGAACCTTCAAATCCTCACGCCCCTGGACAGTGGATTTAAGCACTTCCGTCAGGAATATTATCACCGCGGGGATTGCCAAGCCTATCAGCAAAGCCATCAGATAGGTTTTTTGCGGGACAGGGGAAATCGGTTCCCAACTGCCATGAGGTGGCTCTATCAGCTGAGTGTTGTAAGCCGTGAATGCCTGGGAAAGCTCATTCTCCTCCCTCTTCTGAAGAAGGAACATGTAAAGCTGCTCCTTAACCCTCTGAAGCCTCTCCACGGAAAGCAGGTACTTCGCCTGATTGGGATTGGCGGCCACTTTGCCATATGCCTGGTTTCGAGTACTGCTGAGGCTGGCAAGGGTGTTCTGCATAACGGCCAGCTCACTGTTCATAGATATCAGCAAGGTCTCGCGCATGGAACTGATCTGCCTGTCATACTCCATGATACGGGGGTTCTGAAGGGAAGAGTGGGCCAAGTGGTTGTTCCTCTCCATCAATGTTCTGTTGTACTCCGAAATGCCCCTTTCGACGATTCCGCTATTCATACCTGAAGTGTAAGGAATCTGGGAGAACATGTTGCTCTCATCCATCACGAAATCCCTTATAGAACGGAGAAGACGCATCGTGTTCTCAAGAGCGAGAGCCTGACGCTCCGCTTCCGTAGCTTCCGAAAGAGCCATTCCACCGGCCTGATTCACATCAAGGATAAGATGCTCGGACTTATAACTGGCGATTCCTTGGTCCACATCACCGAGCTCGTGCTCAATCACACCAAGACGGTCCTTGATGAACTCATTGGCGCTGACTATTCGCCTGTTGCGGTCCATCATCCAGTTCTCGTTATAGACCGAAATAAGAGTGCTCAGCACATCCTCCGCCCTATGAGGAGACACATCATTGTAGCTGATGTCGATAATCGTCGCCGCATCGCTGCGCAAACGTGGGTAGATGCGTCCACTAACCCTTGCGATAGCAGTGCCAAGAGGCAACCTCTCCACATCAAGGCTGCTCTCCGCACCCGCCTTGTAATAGTTGGAAGGCTGCACGGTGAGAAGACCAGCAGGTGTCTGCAAAGTGTCCCCCAGACGCAGCGCGAGGGTCTTATCTGAGATTTGCCCGCCACGACGCATATCGCTCAAAACGATAGTGCTGTCTTTGGCAAGATCCAAATGCAACCCGGCTGACTCATTGTCATTCAGGTCGAGGAACTTGACGGAGAATGGAAGGCTCACCCCATAGATGGTCTTTTTGTAGAATGTCCCCGGCTGGAGATAATCCACATCAAGGTTGAGTCGCCTGACAACCTCAGTCGCCACGACACTCGTCCTCATCATAAGCAACTCGTTGTCAAGGTTAGACGGCGTCTGAGTGATTCCCAGCTCCCTAAGTGTCCTGTCACCACTATTCGCGTCGGTCTTGATCAAGATGGACGCGGTACGTGAATACACAGGCGGCGTCTTCTGGATCCTAAGATAGGCGATGCCTAAGGCGATGGCCAAAGACAAGATAAACCAGTACCAATTGTGAAGAATCATTCTAAGAACCTTCTTCACAGAAAGCGCTGAGTTCGATGTTGTGGCCTGCCTTGTGGCAGGGTTGTTAGTCGGTATCCTTTCCATATCACTGTCCATAATTACTGTAGTTAGTGTATCTTTCCCCTTCCCTGTCAATAAACGTCCTTATGAACAAGTAGAACGTTATCACACTGGTGACGCTCGAGATCCAGAAACTGGGGTTCCTGGTCTGATTGGCCAACAGGGTGGATTGGTTGGCTCTCAAAGCGGTAGGTTCCACATAGATCATATCGTTCTGCTGAAGGTAATAGACAGGAGAGTTATAAACACTCTGAGGATCAGTGAGATCGACATAGTACGGCGTCTGCTTTCCTTTCTCTGTGCGCAGGACCATCACATTGTCCCTCCGCCCGCTTATTGACAGGTCACCTGCCAGGGCGATGGCTTCCATAAGCGTGATATTGTCCCTGGGGATGGTGATTCTTCCTGTGTGGCCTATTTCACCCAACGCATAGAACGAAAGATCGTAATACTCCACCAGCACCGTAGGATCGGCCAACATTTCACCGGCAAGCAACCTGTATTTCACAAGATCGGCCACCTCAAGACGGGTCTTTCCCCCCACTTTGATTCGACCTAGTACAGGCATCTCAATCTCACCGTTCTGATCTACCGTATACGGATGGTTGCCACCTCTACCTGAGGAACCATAACCCCCTCCTCCGTAACTACCGGAGCTATAATATCCACTTCCACCACCTTCCCAAAGATTGAAATCGCTGGCAAGTTCCCTGTCATGGCTGAACACGAAAATCTGGAGCCTGTCACCGGGTTTCAGAGTCAGGTCCCTGGTTTCTTGCAACTGAACCGGCACTTGGTCCGGCAAGTCCCTGAGGTAAGCGATTTTCGGGACGGTACTGCAGGCAGTGAAGAGAATCACCGCCAACAGTGGCAAGCCGAACGTAAGAAGTCTCTTTTTGTCCATAATGCTATAAATGTTTAACTTGTTAATAACATACAATCTAAGTGCTTGACAGTCAGGTAAATCCACGGCCCGTCAAGCTTGGCCGGAAAGCGCCGGGAACACTCCCCCCGGCTCCGGAATCCTCCAATCCAAGAGAAATAAACCCGTTTCCAGCCCTCGCAGTGGCTATCGCTCTGCGATTCTATAACTTACAAAAATAACAAAAAAGATG
This sequence comes from uncultured Bacteroidales bacterium, assembly GCA_900313275.1. Classification (GTDB taxonomy): domain Bacteria; phylum Bacteroidota; class Bacteroidia; order Bacteroidales; family UBA932; genus Cryptobacteroides. Next base: position 5,634 of record OMQO01000039.1, on the reverse strand, counting down.
AGAAATACTACAAAATATTCCCCAAGGCAAGGACATTCCCGACAGGAGTCGCCCAACTTGTGACGAACCGGACAGCTATCCTATCCTTATCAACCGGACACCAATCCTCGAACCGTACTTTGTCGTGAAGTTCCGCCGCTCGCCGCCTGGTCATGATGAAAAACTGCTGGTTGGTGGGCGAGTCAATGAAGGTCTCATAGCCTTTCTCGAGGAATATTCCCTTAAGCCTCGAAGCCATCTCATCAGCATGGCGGGCTATCTTGAAATAGAGCCCGTCGGTGAAAAGCGTGTCGAACTGAAGACCGAGAAGGCGTCCCTTGGCCATCAAAGCCCCATGTTGCTTGATAGTGGTGAAGAAATGAGCTGGTGCCCCGCCGCAAAAAACCACGGCCTCTCCAAAGAGCGCCCCGACTTTCGTACCACCGATGTAGAACACATCGCAAAGGGATGCGAACTCCTTGACATCTATGTCGTTAGCTTCACTCATAAGACCGTATCCAAGCCTCGCCCCATCCACGAACAAAGGGATGGAATACCGCTGGCAGACAGAGTGGATGGCCTTCATCTCTTCCTTGGAATAAATGGTCCCGAACTCGGTCGGGAAAGAGATGTACACCATCCCGGGTATGACCATATGCTCATAAGTTCCATCAGCATAGAACGCTTTAAGATAGGCCTCGAGTTCTCCCGCATCCATCTTCCCCTCATGATCCTTAAGGGTCAGCACCTTGTGGCCGGTGTACTCCACGGCACCACTTTCATGGACTCCGATATGGCCGGTCCCAACAGCTATTACTCCTTCATAATCCCTTAACATTGAGGCGATAACGGTGGAGTTGGTCTGGGTCCCTCCCACCAGGAAAAAGACATCCGCCCCCTCAAGGGCAAAAGCCGCCTTGATCTTCTCCTTGGCACTTTCCGAATATTTGTCGAGTCCGTAACCGGGGGTCTGTTCAAGATTGGTCTCCGAGAGCCGGGAGATTATGGCCGGGTGGGCTCCTTCTGTGTAATCACTTTCAAAAGACAACATGATAACGCTCGTTTTATGATAACGCGAATATAGCATTTATATTCATCTTCGCCCGTTATCAACACGCCCTGTTGATAACTTTTCATATCTTCCAGGTGCCCTTACTTGCTCCTCTAAGACTTTCTGCCTAATTTAGCACGAATATGCACTGATAACAAAGTACTACCAATAGTTTTAAAACAAAATCACATGAAGAAAGTGTTACTTTTACTCCTGCCTTTGGCGTTCGCTCTGGCAGGTTGCGACAAGTACGATGACTCGAAAGTCTGGGACGAGTTGAACGCCCAGAAAGCTAAGCTGGCGGCCCTTGAGGGCACAGTCAGCACGATGAACTCGAACATCGGGTCGCTGCAGTCTCTCGTCTCCGCCGTCCAGGACAAGGTGACTGTCAACTCAGTCACAAAAGAAGAGAACGGCTATCTCATCACCTTCTCAGATGGTAACAAAGCCAGGATTGAGAATGGCGCGAATGGCCAGGATGGAAAGGATGGTGTGGATGGTAAAACTCCACAAATCGGTGCCAAAGCCGATGCCGATGGCAAGTATTTCTGGACCCTGAATGGTTCATGGATGCTTGACGCTTCCGGCAACAAGGTCCCCACCAGCGACACACCCCAGGTCAAGATCGAGGACAACCAGTGGATGGTATCCTATGATGGAGGCAACTCCTGGAGCAAGGTTGATGGCCAGACAAGCACGGCAGGAAGCCTCTTCGAGAGCGTTACCACCGATGCGGACAATGCCGTTTTCACTCTCAACGACGGTACTGTCATCACAATTCCCCTGACATCCAAGGTCCAGAAGCTCCAGCTGATCTTCGACGAGACCGTGTTCGCCAAGATGCGCGCGAGCGAGCTTCTCAGCACAGCCTACACCATCACCGCCCCCGAAGGTGCCAAGACTGACATCGAGACCTTCGAGAGCGACGGCTGGACCGTCACAATCCGTCCCAACGATGAGAAGAGTGGAAGAATCTCCATCAAGTCTCCCGAGACAGTCACTTCCTCGAAGATCCTCTTCCTTCTCACCGACGATTTGGGTGATTCTTTCGTCAAGATCATCAACATCGGCTTCAACGAGACCGAAAAGCCGGCCGTCCAGACAGAGTACTCCATCGACCACAATGGTGGAGAGCTCATTATCCCGCTTGTCTCTTCCACCGCGGAACTCTCTGAGGGAGCCGACTGGTTGACAATCGCTTCCGTTGGAGACCAGGTGGTCCTGAACGTCACCTCCAACGAATCCTACGACTGGAGAACAGCCCAGCTCACCCTCGAGGACGGCACTGTCGTCTCCGTGACTCAGATCACCGCCGACGCCATGATCTTGAGCAAAGAGGTTATCGAGATTGACGGACGGCGCCAGCTGGTGGCCTTCCCTGTCAACACCAATGTCACTGTCAAGGCATACGTTACAGAGGGCGAGGACTGGCTCACAGTCACTCCTTCCACAAGAGGCCTGGTCGAGAAGATCTTCACATTCACTGCCAAGAGGAACACTACCGATGCTGAGAGAACCGCTGTTATCGAGTTCCACGGCAACGACCTGACCGGCACCTGCAAGGTGATTCAGGCTGTCTATGACGGCGATCCTTCAGTGGATGTGACTGAGGCCGCCGCATCTGACGAGGGAGAAGAGCTCGAGCTCAGGACATCGCTGATCATCACCGGAACCACCGATGGTTATGTCGTCGGCGATGCTGGCAGCTACATCTTCGTCCAGGATGCCAGCCATGCTCCGACATGGCAGGGCGACTCTGTGAAGTTCAACGCTGTCTCCACCAGATTCAACGACATGCCCGCCCTCGGATCGGTCCAGGGTTACACCACCACCTCTGAGAAGAATACGGTCAAGGTCTCCGCCACCGACATCACCAGCAGGATCGACACCTACGCTTCTGGTGTCCCGACTGTTGTCAAGATCACCGGTGACCTCACTTCTGGTGACTCCGGAAGCTACAACCTCTCCATCAAGGGAGCCACCAAGAAGGTCTTGGTTTACAAGCCTGCCGACTTCGTCGGACTGTCCGGCTTCACTGGCCACAACGTCGATCTCACCGGTATTTACTATGGTGAGTCAGATGGTGTCATCACAGTCATCGCCATCTCCGCCACAAGCAACGGTCTTTCACTCAATGAAGGCGACCTTGTCACCGTGGCCGAGTTCATCAGCCTCGCGAAGACCGACATGAAACTGAAACTTGTCGGAACTGTCAGTGGCTACAACCAGAGCAACTGCCGTTTCGATATCACCGACAACACCGGTTCGATCTATGTTTACACCGTCACCAACAAGAGTGAATGGGCCAGCAAGATCAAGAACGGAGGAACCGTCGAGCTCCTCGGCAAGTACCAGTTCTACGAGGCCAAGAGCCAGCACGAAGTTGTCGACGCCGAGATCCTCTCCTTCACTGCCAGCTCCAGCTCAACAAGTTATCAGTACCAGAAGGCCTCAAGCATCACTTCCGGCAAGTCCTACATAATTGCCGCCCTAGAGGATGGCACGAAGGCCCTAGTCGCCCAGCCAGTCAGCAGTAATTATACTTATGGAGCTCTGCAAGTGGAAGAGGCAACCGACAACGACGGAATCATCTCTATGCCTTCAAGGGACAACGAGTTTGTGATTACCGAAGTTAACGGCAGCTACACTTTCACCCAACCCGATGGCAGACTGCTGTACCAGTCCGGAACTTACGATACTTTCAATGTCTCCGCCACTCCTTCTAGTGGGGAGTTATGGGACATCTCCATCGACAGTGACGGAATAGCCACAATAACCAACACTTCGGTCAACAAGTTCGTCCAGTACTGGATCGAGAAGAGTTCCTTCGGCTCCTATGCGACATCTAAGGGAGACGACGGCTTGATGCCTACTCTCTTTGAATATGTTGGCGAAGGTGAAGGCCCTGGTGGCGGTGACGAGCCTGGTGGCGATGAGCCCGGTGGCGGAAGCGAGGTCGATGGCAACGTCGAGACTCTTGACTTCTCGGCCCAAGGCTTCCAGAACGGCATACAATACAATACCGTTGAAGGCAGCATTATGACCGTAACATTCGGTGACGGCGGCAACGACGGTAAGTATTACGATACCGGAAACGGAATGAGGATCTATGGTGATGGCTATGTCAAGATTAGCGCGTCCAAGACAATCACTCAGATTGTGTACACCTTCGCGACCACAAAGGGTCATGCCCCCGCTGAAGACTTCTCCATCAGTACAGGTTCATTCAGCTCTGGTGCCACTTCGACCTGGACCGGATCGTCCAAGGAAGTCGTGTTGACAAGAAACACCGGCTCGGGCCACTGGAGACTGCAAAAGGTTGAAGTGACCTACGCCGAATAGGCCAGTCTTCAACATGAACGAATCGAGGCGCCCCCTTCGGGCGCCTCATTCTTTTTCATCCCCCCAGTCCCTCAGGACACCACATATCAAGTCCTTAGGAGACCACTTACCCTGTAAGGACTCCGCTCACTTCGTTCGCTCCGGCCCCTCCCAACGTTTCCTGCGTGGTCTTCGACCACTTGTATCCGTTGGGCCCCTCCCCCTGCCCCTGTCCGGGGGTGGACAGGCCTTACAGGGCAAGTGGTCTCCTACGACGGGCAGGTAGTGATGTCCGGAGGCGTGGCCCCCCTCGGCCACGGGAAGAGGGACGGGGCCCGCTGGATACGAGTTATCGCAAAGCGATGACGAAGTAGACAGTGGGAGGGTACGGAGTGGAGCGAAGCGGAACGGAGCCCTCCGGACATCACTACATTGCCCGCCGCCTAAGGGATTTATACTATAAGGCCTGTCCTTCAGGCGGCGGAAAATACTATCGGCCGGAGGAGGAGATGAGGTCGCGGAGGCGGGTGGTGAAGTCTGTGCGGGAGAGGAGATCCTCGAGGGTGGTGTGCATACGCCAGCGCCAGTAATGACGAGGATTGGCGGGGACATTAATACGCTCATCAGCAGGATCACCCGGATAACGGACAGAACCATCAATTGACAGCCAATCCTGTAAAGGAAGTATGCAAAGCATGGCCGGAGACTCAAGATGCTGCTTCAAAATGGACTCGCAGATCCAAGGCTCACAATAAAACGGAGCCTGCCCCTCACAATGAAGCATCTCATGGAAATACCTGGAAGTCAGCTCTCTATCTTCCTCCCACCAAGCCCGCAGCGAAGAAGTGTCATGCGAGCCGGTCGTGCAAACCGAAAGGTAGGGGTACCTCGCCGGATCACCAAAAGCATCCTCCGGAGACTTTGGCATCCTCTGGACCTCAAGCGACAGGATCTTCAACTCATCCATCACCTCAGGAACACAAGCCGGGATCATACCCAAATCCTCGCCACAAGCCAACATGCCGGTGGAATCCAGAAGAGCAGGAAGCTTGCGCATGGCGGTCTCTTTCCAGAAAGCGTTGTGCCTGCGATAGAAGAAGTCGTTATAAAGCTCATTGTAAGCATCTTTGTGCCACTGATCAAGAGCCTCGAAAGCGGCCGTCTTCTGGGATGAGATACGAGGATGGTACCAACCTGGACGATGGGGATCAGGGACGAACAGGTCCGTGTCGGGATTAAACCCACGACCACGGAGTTCATCCGCCGAATACGGCAAAGCGGGG
>OMQO01000032.1 GCA_900313275.1 uncultured Bacteroidales bacterium | reverse complement strand
TACGATAAGTCCTTCGACTTTTGCTCGACGGCTGCATAGATTTGCCTCTTTAGCTCAGTTGGCCAGAGCACGTGATTTGTAATCTCGGGGTCGTTGGTTCGAATCCGACAAGAGGCTCAAAACAAAGGAGGATTCAAGGTCTAAAGGGTGTTTTCCAGAGTGGCCAAATGGGGCAGACTGTAAATCTGCTGTCTTTCGACTTCGGTGGTTCGAATCCATCAGCACCCACTTTTATTTGCGGAAATAGCTCAGTTGATAGAGCACTAGCCTTCCAAGCTGGGGGTCGCGGGTTTGAGCCCCGTTTTCCGCTCCATGTTGCTGTTATAGCTCAGTGGTAGAGCGCTTCCTTGGTAAGGAAGAGGTCCCGAGTTCAACTCTCGGTAACAGCTCTTTTAATTGTGAGAAGCAGACAATACACGATTAATCATTTTATAAATAACAAAGTTAAGCAATGGCTAAAGAGAATTTTGTGCGTACGAAACCGCACGTAAACATTGGTACTATTGGTCACGTAGACCATGGTAAGACCACATTGACCGCCGCTATCACCAAAGTGCTCGCCGAGAAAATCGAGGCTAACAAGGACAAGGTGAAGTCTTTCGACCAGATCGACAACGCTCCTGAGGAGAAAGAGCGTGGTATCACTATCAATACCGCTCACGTGGAGTATGAGACTGAAAAACGTCACTATGCTCACGTAGACTGCCCGGGACACGCCGACTATGTGAAGAACATGGTTACTGGTGCTGCCCAGATGGATGGCGCTATCCTCGTGGTGGCTGCTACCGATGGTCCTATGCCCCATACTCGTGAGCACGTGCTGCTCGCCCGTCAGGTGAACGTTCCCCGCCTCGTGGTGTTCCTCAACAAGTGCGACATGGTCGACGATGAGGAAATGCTCGACCTCGTTGAGATGGAAGTGCAGGAAATCCTCGCCCAGTATGAGTTCGAAGACGATACTCCTATCATCCGCGGTTCTGCCCTCGGCGCCCTCAACGGCGATCCCAAATGGGAAGACAAGGTGATGGAACTGATGAACGTCTGCGACGAGTGGATCACCGTTGAGGACGGCGCGTTGAAAGGCGGGCTCTTCAGTGAGGTCAGCGAATATGTCGCCTCCCGCGGCCTCAATATTATTGTAAAAGGTGCCGGAGCACCGGACAGTTTCATATTCCAAGACAGCCAAGCCTCACAGCGGGCCGCCTGCGGTCTGGATGCGGACAGCCTTCAGGAGTCATTGGAAACACTATTCGCTGAAGTATGATCAATATAACTCCCAAATCCTTGGCCGACTGGACAATCGCCGGAGACGAGAAAGATCTTCGCCAGGAGTTTGTCAAGGACAGGCGTACATTTCTTAAGGCATACTGGAGTGACCGTTCTCCGGCACAAGTCCTGACTCTATATGTGATGATTCCTATAGTAGTCATCACGATCATCGCCAGCATCATCTTCGGCTTTTTCACAAAAGCGCTTATCCTTCTGCTGACGTTCCTCGTCTATTTTATGAGGAGCCAAAAGACCATGGAGAAGTATCACGACTTGTTCGAGGGGAACGAGGTGTCCTTGATGATCGAGTCCACCGGACTGTATTATGTGATGCCCGTGAGTGGAGGCTCCTTCAACATTCCACTGGTCCACAGCTCGTGGAAGGAGGTCCGCCGCGCGCACATCTACGTTGATCACGCGATTATCTACACGGGACGGAGATCCTCCTGTTCTATGTACTTTATGAGGACAGACAATCCTAAAGTCTTGGAAAAAACCATCCGCTCCTATTGGAAGATGGCTTTGTTCCCGGAAGAGGCCGAAAAGTTCGTCCGTTCATATTCAAACGAGGACAAGGCGGCGATGAAGGAGTTCGTGGAGCGGAAATACGGGACCATCACCTCCTATTGGAGCGAAAAGAATCCTGAATATGTCAAGACGGACATCGCCCTTATCCCTGCGGACGGGAAAAGAAACTATCACACATTATGCACCATTGGTTGCGGGACCTTGCGTATGGGCGTCCCTCTGAAACTTCAGCAAGAGGACAGGGTTCCAGACCGGGTCGAGTTGATGATCCACCTCCCTTCAGGATGGAAAACCGATAACGAGAGTCTGGGTGGGCAGGTGTACGGCTGGCCTGTGGGGCTGCTTGGACAAACGGCGTCCGTGGTGGAGGATCCCGATGACTGGTACGGCTGGGGACAAACTCTAGGCATCGAAGAAGGGCTCGCACCTGACAACTTCCAGGGAATACTATTCCTTTGCCCTCTGCCGGAAGTGGACAAGTACACAAGGGTCACCCTTCCTTCCGGGAAATCCGTTGCCTTCCTCCAAATATTCCCTTTGACAAAAGAAGATATGGAACACGTGGAAGAGTTGAAACAGAATATCTCAAATGATCCGAATTTTGTTGAAAAAGTTTTGGAGAATCGGATTTAATGCCTATCTTTGCAGTCCCTTTGTCAAAGGGTGTCTTTGAAATAATGCCGAAATAGCTCAGTTGGCCAGAGCACGTGATTTGTAATCTCGGGGTCGTGGGTTCGAATCCCTCTTTCGGCTCTAGCCTTAACGAACTGTTTCAGAGAAACTTGGGGGGATCGCATAGCGGCAATTGCGGCGGACTGTAAATCCGCTCCTTCGGGTTCGGTGGTTCGAGTCCACCTCCCCCCACACTGCGGAAGTAGCTCAGTTGGTAGAGCATCAGCCTTCCAAGCTGAGGGTCGCGAGTTCGAACCTCGTCTTCCGCTCCAAAAAAGCCGGTGTAGCTCAGGGGTAGAGCGCATCCTTGGTAAGGATGAGGTCATGAGTTCAAATCCCATCACCGGCTCAATTTTGTGTGTAATAACTTTTTATTCATAATATTATGGCAAAAGAAACATTCCAAAGAACCAAACCGCATGTCAACATCGGTACAATTGGCCATGTTGACCACGGCAAGACGACCTTGACCGCCGCCATTACCAAGGTTCTCGCTGAGAGAGTCGCTGGTAACGCCGACAAGATCAAGACCTTCGACCAGATTGACAACGCCCCTGAGGAGAAGGAGCGTGGTATCACCATCAACTCGGCCCATGTCGAGTACGAGACCGCCAATCGTCACTATGCTCACGTAGACTGCCCAGGCCACGCTGACTACGTTAAGAACATGGTTACTGGTGCCGCTCAGATGGACGGTGCTATCCTTGTTGTCGCCGCCACTGACGGTCCTATGCCTCAGACCCGTGAGCACATCCTGCTCGCCCGTCAGGTCAACGTCCCTAAGATCCTTGTCTTCATGAACAAGGTCGACCTCGTTGACGATGAGGAAATGCTTGACCTCGTTGAGATGGAGATCCGCGACCTCCTCGCTTTCTACCAGTTTGATGAGAACTGCCCTATCATCCGTGGTTCCGCTCTCGGCGCCCTCAACGGCGAGAAAGTTTGGGAAGACAAGGTCATGGAGCTTATGGACGCTGTTGACAGCTACATTCCGCTCCCTGAGCGTCTGGTTGACAAGCCCTTCCTTATGCCTATCGAGGACATCTTCTCCATCACTGGCCGTGGTACTGTCGTTACCGGTCGTATTGAGGCTGGTACCATCCACGTCGGCGACCCTGTCGAGCTCGTTGGTTTCACTGATGAGCCTCGCAACACTGTCGTCACCGGTGTCGAGATGTTCCGCAAGCTCCTTGATCAGGGTGAGGCTGGTGACAACGTAGGTCTCCTCCTCCGTGGTATCGACAAGAAGGAAGTCAAGAGAGGTGAGGTCGTGGCCAAGCCCAAGTCCATCACTCCTCACACTGTGTTCAAGGCTCAGATCTATGTCCTGAAGAAGGACGAAGGCGGCCGGCACACTCCTTTCCACAACCACTATCGTCCGCAGTTCTTCATCCGTACACTTGATGTGACTGGTGAGATCATGCTGCCCGAGGGTGTGGAGATGGTCATGCCTGGTGATAACGTCGAGATCACTGTCACTCTTATCACCCCTGTCGCTATGAACGAGGGCCAGCAGTTCGCTATCCGCGAAGGTGGCCGTACCGTTGGCGCCGGCCAGGTGATCAAGATCGTTGAGTAATCTGACTGGAATCATGGTGGCGCCGATGTCATTCTGAGCGTAGCGAAGAATCCAGGCGCCACCTTTTAGGGGAATAGAACAAGGGTAGTTCAGCGGTCTCCAAAACCGTCGATGTGGGTTCGAATCCTGCTTCCCCTGCTAAATATCAAAGGTTACGATTTGGTAATTGTTTAACAGATGCCGCATCCGCTTCCAAATCGCGGTATCCATTAAATGCAAAGATGAGAAAGTTCATTAACTATTGCAAAGAGTCTTACGTAGAACTCACCAAGAAGGTCTCATGGCCGACCTGGAACAAGCTTCAGAGCTCTGCCCTCCTGGTCATGGTCGTGACTGTGATCCTTGCCTTGGTGCTCTTCGTGATCGACTTCGCTTTCGAGCATCTCATGACAGCGATTTACACGTTGTAATTCTTCGATTACCATGGGTGACATGAAATGGTATGTCCTTAGGACAGCAGGAAGCAAGGAAAAAAAGGCCGCCGAATATCTGAAGAAAGAGATTGAGCGGTTCAATCTTGGGGATCAAGTAGCTCAGGTACTTGTTCCGGTCAAGCGCGAGATTGTGACAAAGAATGGCAAGAGGAAAGTGGTCGAAAGAGTGCTTTACCCTAGCTATGTTCTTATCCAAGCCGAGCTTAGTCCGGAACTTGAGTTCATTATTCGCAACGACATCCCCGGAATGTCCGGTTTCCTGACTGAAAAGAAGACTTCCGGATCTCTCACCGAAAGGGTGCCTGTGCCTATCCGTGAGGAAGAGGCGCAGTTCATCATTGGTAATCAGGACCAGAACGTGGACAATCCCGTCGAGACCGAGGTGAACTTCGAAATCGGCGAGTCGGTGAAGATCACCGACGGTCCGTTCAGCGGTTTCAGCGGAACGGTGGACGCCATCGAAGAGGACCGAAGCAAGCTCAAGGTGATAGTTGTGATTTTCGGCCGGAAAACCCAGCTGGAACTCAGCTTTACTCAAGTAACAAAAGAATAACAGACAATCATGGCAAAAGAAGTTACCGGATTCATTAAGCTCCAGATTAAAGCGGGAGCAGCGAATCCTGCGCCTCCGGTAGGACCGGCTCTCGGTTCTAAAGGCTTGAACATCATGGACTTCTGCAAGCAGTTCAACGCTGCTACGCAGGCCTCCGCTGGCAAGATTCTGCCTGTGGTGATTACAGTCTATTCTGACAAGTCTTTCTCGTTCGAAGTCAAGCAGCCGCCTGTGGCTATCTCCCTCAAGGAGGCGGCCAAGCTGCAGAAAGGCTCCGGCGAGCCCAACAGAAGGAAGGTCGCCACTATCACCTGGGATCAGGTGAGGACGATCGCCGAAGGCAAAATGCCCGACCTTAACGCTTTCACTCTCGCTTCCGCGATGAAAATGGTCGCCGGAACCGCAAGGAGCATGGGTATCAAGGTCACCGGAGAATTTCCTGAGAACCTTTAAAATTTCACACGCGACATGAGTAGAATAACAAAAAATCAGAAGGCTGTCGCCGAGAAGTACGACTCCTCCACTCTTTACACTCTTGCCCAGGCATGTGAGATGCTGAAGGACATAACCTACACAAAGTTCGACTCCACCGTCGAGATCACCACGAACCTCGGTGTCGACCCTCGTAAGGCGAACCAGATGATCCGTGGCGTTGTCACCCTTCCTCATGGAACCGGAAAGGTGGTCAGGGTTCTTGTACTCTGCACCCCCGACAAGGAGAACGAGGCTAAGGAAGCCGGAGCGGACTATGTCGGTCTCGACGAGTATGTTGAGAAAATCAAGGCCGGATGGACTGATGTGGATGTGATCATCTGCACCCCTTCCGTCATGGCCAAGGTCGGAGCCCTCGGACGTATTCTCGGTCCTAGAGGCCTCATGCCGAACCCCAAGACCGGTACGGTCACCATGGAGGTCGGAAATGCCGTCAAGGAAGTCAAAGCTGGTAAGATCGACTTCAAGGTCGACAAGACCGGTATCATCCACGCTGGCATCGGCAAGGTCTCTTTCTCCCCGAAACAGATTTGCGAGAACGCCACAGCGTTCCTCAATGAGGTCCTGAAGCTCAAGCCCCAGACTCTCAAAGGTACTTACCTTAAGGGTGCTACCCTTTGCACCACTATGAGCCCGGCTCTTAAGATAGATGTTAAAGCATTCGTCACCGGCGGCGCCGAATAAAAAGCGATCAAGTCATGAAAAAAGAACTCAAATCTCAGATTATTGAAAGCATCTCGGCGCAGCTCCAGCAGTATCCTAACTTCTACCTCACCAACATCGAGGGACTGAATGCTGAGAACACAGTGAAACTCCGCCGCGCCTGCTTCGAGCAGGGAATCAAGCTGGATGTCGTCAAGAACACCCTCTTCGCACATGTGATCAAGGGCATCGAGAACGATGAGCTCCAGTCTCTTCTCCCTATCCTCAAAGGCAACACGGCCGTCATGTTCAGCGAATCTCCTAACGCCCCCGCCAAGCTCATCCAGAAGCTCCAGAAGGAGCTCGGTGAGAAGCCTGAGCTGAAGGGCGCATACGTCCAGGAGTGCGCTTTCATCGGAGCAGACAAACTCGACGAACTCTGCGCTATCAAGTCCAAGGAAGAGCTCATCGGAGACATCATCTCCCTCCTCCAGGCTCCTATGCGCAATGTCATCTCCGCTCTCCAGAATGGTGGCGGACAGACAATCGCCGGTCTTGTCAAGACTCTTTCAGAAAAAGAATAAGAATAATAACAATAAACAATTCAAAAATTATCAATTATGGCAGATGTAAAAGCACTTGCGGAAGAGTTGGTTAACCTCTCCGTCAAAGACGTTCAGGAACTCGCTAAGGTTCTCAAGGAAGAGTATGGTATCGAGCCTGCGGCAGCCGCTGTCGCGGTTGCTGGTCCGGCTGTGGCCGCTGAGGCCGGTCCGGCTGAGCAGACCGAGTTTGACGTTGTTCTCACCTCCGCTGGCCAGGCCAAGCTGCAGGTCATCAAGGCTGTCAAGGAAGCCCTCGGTCTCGGACTGAAGGAAGCCAAGGACCTTGTTGACGGAGCCCCCGCGACAGTGAAGGAGAAGGTCTCCAAGGCAGAAGCTGAGCAACTGAAGGCTGCCCTCGAAGAGGCAGGAGCCGAAGTTGAGGTCAAATAAACAGCTTCCCGCTTGCGGGATTATCTTCAGGTTTAGAGCCTAGTGGGCTCTAAACCTTTTTGTCGTATAAAGTTTTTCTCCATTTCCTAAAGGCAGAACATGTCAAAAAAGACTACTAACAAGCGAATAATGTTCGCTACCTCCAAGATTCTGGAATATCCTGACCTTCTGGAAGTTCAGTTGAAATCATTCAAGGATTTCTTCCAGTTGGAGACAACACCTGAGAACAGGAAAGACGAGGGTCTTTTCCAGGTGTTTCAGGAGATATTCCCGATCGAAGACACGAGGAACAATTATAAGCTCGAGTTTATCGACTACTTCATTGATCCTCCCCAGTATTCGATCGAAGAGTGTCTTGAAAGAGGACTTACCTACAGTGTTCCTCTGAAGGCAAAACTCCGCCTTTCGTGCACTGATCCTGAGCACGAGGACTTCGACACAAGAGTCCAGGATGTGTATCTGGGCAACATCCCTTACATGACCCCGGCCGGCACATTCGTGATCAACGGATCAGAAAGAATCATTGTTTCACAGCTGCACCGTTCCCCTGGTGTGTTCTTCGACCAGAGTATGCACGCCAACGGCACAAAGCTGTATTCAGCCAGGATTATTCCCTTCAAGGGTTCCTGGATTGAGTTCGCGACTGACATCAACAATGTCATGTACGCCTACATTGACCGCAAGAAGAAATTGCCGGTCACGACCCTTCTCCGCGCCATCGGCTACAACTCAGACAAGGACATCATCGACATCTTCGGTCTTGCCGACGAGGTCGAGGCCACTCCTGAGGTTCTCGCCGAGAACAAAGGCCGCAAGCTTGCTGCCAAGGTCCTGAAGACCTGGATGGAAGATTTTGAGGACGAGGACACCGGAGAGGTCATCCCCATCGAGAGGACCGTCGCTATCGTCGAGAGGGATGCTGTCTTGGATGATGACACCATCGAAAAGATAGCTGACACAGACGTGAAGACCATTTTCCTGCAGAAGGATGAAGAGAACTCGAAAGAGTACACCATCATCTTCAATACCCTCCAGAAAGATCCCACCAATACTGAGATTGAGGCTGTCAACTACATCTACAAGCAGCTCCGTAATTCCGAACCGCCGGATGAAACAACCGCGAGGGATGTCATCGACAAGCTCTTCTTCTCAGAGAAGAGGTACGATTTGGGTATCGTGGGAAGGTTCCGCCTCAACAAGAAGCTCGGTCTTTCAACAGATGCCGAGGTCAGGGTTCTGACCAACAACGACATCATTGAGATCATCAAGTATCTCATCCAGCTGATCAACTCAAAGGCTACGGTTGATGACATCGACCACCTCAGCAACAGGCGCGTCCGCACCGTAGGTGAGCAGTTGGCCAACCAGTTCAGCGTGGGACTCTCCAGAATGGCCAGAACCATCAGGGAGAGAATGAATGTGCGCGACAGCGAGCAGTTCAACCCCATCGACCTTATCAATGCGAAGACCCTGTCTTCCGTCATCAACTCATTCTTCGGCACCAGCCAGTTGTCCCAGTTCATGGACCAGACCAACCCGCTGGCGGAGATCACGCACAAGCGTCGTCTTTCCGCTCTCGGTCCTGGTGGTCTGTCAAGGGACAGGGCGGGATTCGAGGTCCGAGACGTCCACTACACTCACTATGGCCGCCTTTGCCCTATCGAGTCGCCGGAAGGACCGAACATCGGTCTTATCTCTTCCCTCTGCGTCTATGCGAGGATCAACCAGTTAGGTTTCATCGAGACACCCTACCGCGAGGTTCATGAAGGAAAAGTCGACCTCACCGCAAAGGGGTGGCACTACATGTCCGCCGAGGAAGAGGAGAACAAATATGTCTCCCTCGCCAAGGTCAACATGGACGCCAATGGTAATATTACCGATGACAGGATCCAGTGCCGTCTCGAGGCTGACTTCCCTGTTGTCTCCAAGGAAGAGGTGAACTATATGGATGTCGCCCCGAACCAGATGGCTTCGGTGGCCGCATCCCTTATTCCTTTCCTTGAGCATGACGATGCCCACCGCGCCCTGATGGGAGCCAACATGATGCGTCAGGCTGTCCCGCTTCTCTCCCCCGAGTCGCCCATCGTTGGCACCGGCCTTGAAGAGAGGGTCTGCCTTGACTCCAGGACTCAGTTCCTCGCGGAGCGCAAGGGTGTCGTGACTTATGTCGATGCCAAGGAGATCAGGATCAAGTACAACAGGACCGATGATGAGAAACTTGTCTCATTCAGCCCCGAGGAGACCGTCTACAACCTTCCTATTTATAGAAGGACCAACCAGAGCACCGTCGTCACCCTCAAGCCTATCGTCCGCAAGGGCGATAAGGTCGAGGCCGGCCAAGTGCTGACCGAAGGCTACGCCACCCAGAATGGTGAGCTTGCCCTCGGCCGCAACCTCAAGGTCGCTTTCATGCCTTGGAAGGGCTACAACTACGAGGACGCCATCGTGCTCTCGGAAGAGATGGTCAAATGGGACATCCTCACATCCATCCATGTGGACGAATTCCTCACGGAAGTACGTGACACTAAGCGTGGTATGGAGGAGCTCACCTCTGACATCCCCAATGTCAGCGAGGATGCGACCAAGGATCTCGACAAGCAGGGAATAATCCGTATCGGTGCCCATGTCGAACCTGGTGACATCATGGTCGGAAAGATCACGCCTAAGGGCGAGAGCGATCCTTCCCCTGAGGAGAAGCTCCTCAAGGCCATCTTCGGCGACAAGGCCGGTGATGTGAAAGACGCCTCCCTCAAGGCCAATCCTTCCCTCAGCGGAACCGTCATCAAGACCGCCCTTTACGCCAAGGCTTCTAAAGAAGGCAACCGCAGGAATGCCCGCACTGACCAGAAAGCCCGCCTGGAGCTTCTTCAGGAGGACTTCGACAAGAAGGCAGCCAAGCTCTATGCCGACTTCATCAAGAGGCTGGAAACGCTTGTGAAGGGAAAGAAGAGCGCTGGCATCAGCGACCTCTACGGAGTCGAGGTTATCCCTAAGGGAAAAGAGATCACTTTGGAGAAGATCAAGGGAATAGATTTCCACAACATCAACTCCAGCAAGTGGACCGCCGACAAGAACATCAATGCCCAGATTCAGGCTCTTATCAACAACTACTGCATAACCTTCAAGGTTTCAGAAGCGGAGTGGAAGAGGCAAATGGACAAGGTCAAGGTCGGTGATGATCTCCCCAACGGAGTCATGCAGCTCGCGAAGGTCTATATCGCCAAGAAGAGAAAGATCACAGTTGGTGACAAGATGGCCGGTAGGCACGGTAACAAGGGTATCGTGGCGAAGATAGTCCGTCAGGAAGACATGCCGTTCCTTGAGGACGGAACTCCCGTGGACATCGTCCTGAACCCTCTGGGCGTGCCTTCACGTATGAACCTTGGACAGATCTACGAGACTGTGCTCGGTTGGGCCGGCTCGAGGCTTGGCCTCAAGTTCAGCACCCCCATCTTCGATGGCGCGAGCATCAACGACATCTGTGACTACACGGACAAGGCAGGTGTGCCGAGGTACGGTAAGACCCGTCTGAGAGACGGTGGCACAGGCGACTGGTTCGACCAGCCAGCGACCGTTGGTGTGATCTACATGATCAAACTCGGCCATATGGTCGATGACAAGATGCACGCCCGCTCAATCGGACCTTACTCCCTCATCACCCAGCAGCCGCTCGGCGGAAAGGCCCAGTTCGGAGGACAGAGGTTTGGAGAGATGGAGGTTTGGGCCCTCGAGGCCTTCGGTGCCGCCAACGCCCTCCAGGAGATCCTCACGGTCAAGTCCGACGATGTGACCGGCCGTTCGAAGACTTACGAGGCCATCGTCAAGGGCGACCCGATGCCCAACGCCGGCATTCCCGAGTCTCTCAATGTGCTCCTCCACGAGCTCCGCGGTCTCGGTCTCAAGGTAACTTTGGACTAATCCTAAGATTTTAAAAGCCAAGAATATGCCTACTTTCAATAATAGAGAAAACAAGGTAAAGAGCAATTTCTCCAGGATCAGCATCTCCCTGGCCTCCCCTGAGGACATCAGTGCGAGGTCATGCGGTGAGGTTTTGAAGCCGGAGACCGTCAACTACAGGACCTACAAGCCTGAGAGAGACGGACTGTTCTGCGAGAAGATCTTCGGACCCACCAAAGATTACGAGTGCTACTGCGGAAAATACAAGAGGATCCGTTACCGTGGAATCGTCTGCGACAGGTGCGGTGTCGAGGTTACAGAGAAGAAGGTCAGAAGGGAAAGGATGGGACATATCTCCCTGACTGTCCCTGTGGCCCACATCTGGTACTTCAAATCAGCCCCTAACAAGATTTCCGCGCTTCTCGGTCTTCCTGCCAAGAAGCTCGAGTCGGTGATCTACTATGAGAAATACATAGTTGTCAATCCCGGCGAGAGCGGCTACGAGAAGATGGATCTGCTCTCTGAGGATGAATACCTCGATGTGCTCGCCAAGCATCCTGAGAACAACAACCTTCCTGACGGTGACGAGTCAAAATTCGTCGCCAAGATGGGAGCTGAGGGCATCTATGACCTTTTGAAGGGAATTGATGTCGTCGAACTCTCCAAGGAGCTTCGCCAGAGCATGTTCACCGAATCCTCCCAACAGAGGAGGACTGAGATCCTGAAGAGGCTCAGTGTTGTCAAGTGGTTCCTCGAGTCAAAGGACATCAACCGTCCGGAATGGATGATCATGAAGGTCATCCCCGTCATTCCGCCGGATCTCCGTCCTCTCGTCCCGCTTGATGGTGGCCGTTTCGCCACGACCGACCTCAACGATCTCTACCGCAGGGTCATCATCAGGAACAACCGCCTGAAGAAACTCATTGAGATCAAGGCTCCCGAGGTCATTCTCCGCAACGAGAAGCGTATGCTCCAGGAGGCCGTTGACTCTCTGTTCGACAACTCCAAGAAGTCCAGCGCTGTCAAGAGCGAGACCAACAGGGCTCTCAAATCCCTGTCCGACTCCCTCAAGGGCAAGCAGGGACGTTTCCGTCAGAACCTCCTCGGAAAGCGTGTTGACTATTCAGCCCGTTCCGTCATCGTCGTCGGTCCTGAGTTGAATATGCATGAGTGCGGTCTGCCCAAGTTCATGGCTGCCGAGCTCTACAAGCCGTTCATCATCCGCAAGCTCATCGAGCGTGGTATTGTAAAGACTGTCAAGTCCGCCAAGAAGATCGTCGACAGGAAGGATCCCGTCATATGGGACATCCTTGAGAACGTGATGAAGGGTCATCCGGTTCTCCTGAACCGTGCTCCGACCCTCCACAGGCTTGGTATCCAGGCTTTCCAGCCCAGGATGATCGAGGGTAAGGCCATCCAGCTCCATCCTCTCGCTTGTACGGCTTTCAACGCCGACTTCGACGGTGACCAGATGGCTGTCCACCTCCCTCTCGGCAATGCCGCTATCATGGAGGCACAGCTGCTGATGCTCGGATCCCAGAACATTCTCAACCCGGCCAACGGCAGCCCTATCACCGTTCCTTCACAGGACATGGTGCTCGGTCTGTACTACATCACGAAGATCAGACCCGGAGCCAAGGGAGAGGGAATGAATTTCTATGGTCCCGAGGAAGTCATCGTGGCTTACAATGAGAAGGCTATCGACATGCACGCCAAGATCGGTGTCAGGCTTCCTGTTGACAAGCAGGATCCCTCAAAGGGCGAGCACCTGGTCCAGACTACAGCCGGAAGGATCATCGTCAACCAGTATGTTCCCGAAGAGGTCCCCTATGTCAATGAGGTTCTCGGAAAGAAGCCGTTGAGGAAAATCATCACCAATGTTATCAAGAGCACTGGTGTGACCCGTACGGCCCAATTCCTCGATGACATCAAGAACCTTGGCTACGACCAGGCTTTCCGGGCTGGAATATCCTTCAACCTCGGAGATGTCATCATCCCTAAGGAGAAGACCGACCTCATCGAGCAGGGTTACAAGCAGGTTGAGGAAGTCAAGAACAACTACGTCATGGGTTACATAACCAACAATGAGCGTTACAACAAGGTCATCGACCTCTGGACTTCCATCGACAACAGGCTTACCGGCATCGTCGAGAAGCAGATTTCTGCTGACCAGCAGGGATTCAACCCTGTGTACATGATGCTGGATTCCGGAGCCCGTGGCTCTACCCAGCAGATCAAACAGCTTTGCGGCATGCGAGGCCTTATGGCTAAGCCGCAAAAGTCCGGTGCCGCTGGAGCTGAGATTATCGAGAACCCGATCATTTCCAACCTGAAGGAAGGAATGACGGTGTTGGAGTACTTCATCTCCACCCACGGTGCCCGTAAGGGTCTGGCCGACACCGCTCTTAAGACCGCTGACGCTGGTTACCTCACCCGCCGTCTTGTCGACGTCTCCCACGATGTCATCATCACGGAAGAGGATTGCGGTACCCTTAGGGGTCTGATCGCGACCGCCATCAAGAACAAGGACGAGATCGTCGAGTCCCTCGGTGAGAGGATTCTCGGCCGTACCTCCGTCCATGACATCTTCAACCCTCTGACTGGAGAGCTCATCATCAAGGCCGGCGAGGAGATCCGCGAGGACACCGCCAACCTGATTGACTCTCTCCCCATCGAGCAGGTCGAGATCCGTTCCGTCCTCACTTGCGAATCCCGTAAGGGTGTCTGCGCCAAGTGCTACGGTCGTAACCTCGCCACCAGCAGGATGGTTGAGAAGGGTGAGGTGGTCGGTGTTATCGCCGCTCAATCCATCGGAGAGCCTGGTACACA
>OMQO01000037.1 GCA_900313275.1 uncultured Bacteroidales bacterium | reverse complement strand
TATTTGACTCGGCCGGGGAAACCATAGAAATGGTCCATAGCGAAGCAGAGTTCCTTATAATTGAAGGCGGCAAGAGACTCGGAGCGGACATTGCTCCTGACAAGAGGCTCATTATATGTGGAATCAATCTCAGCGAGGCTGACCTCATTGACGGAAAGGTTGGCGACCACTTTCTCACCGTTAAAGCCGGCGTGGTGATAGAAAAGATCGGTGTACATGTCGGCCAAAGTGGCGAAGGGGAAATAGACAGTTCCCTTGCCGTCGGCGTGGATGTCAATCCCGTACTTACCCATGTCGAGGGTCGTAGCCACCTTCGCTGGAGTGTAGGTCACACTCTTGTAACGGACGAAAGGCATGCCGTCATAATAGACATTGGCCATCCCGGGCTGGAGAAGTCCCATCTGGTTAGTGAAAGCCTCGAAGTCTTCAGAGACAAAAACGTCATTATTAATGTTGACAACCGCGGATGCGTCAGCGTTGGTGAGAGTGTACTCACCCACTCCGGTGTGGGTCACGGTCATAGTTGATCCCGGAAGCACAATTGACTGGAAATCAGCGGCTGAGATGTAAGCGACATCCGGAAGGGCGTCATAGAAACGAAGGGTCACCTCGCTGTCGGGGGCTATTTTTGTCACGACAGGGACAGTCTTCTCGGTGTAGGATCCACCATCAGCGGGTTCATTTGCCACCACCGTCTTGGAAATACGGGGGCCGCAAGAGGCCATGATTGCCATCATCGCGATGGCCGGAAAGATAATTCTAGATCTCATCTTAATATACTTTAATAATAATTTGCGGTGTACTACTGAACTAATACACCGCAAATATAACATGTTTTTTATAAAACCTAATAGTTTTTAGGATTTTTTTATCATTCGACATCAAATGTCCACTCATGATGGACAGGAGTGCCGTCGGCAGCGATGCCATCAGCTACTGCCCTGAAGCTGCCGGAATAAGCTGGCGCACGGAAATTAATCCTCGCCTGTCCTCCTGCCTCAACACGCATCGAAGGATCCCAATAAAGCACCTGTCTAAGATCAACTCCCTCTCCTTCAGGAGCTTCCCCATAATAAGCGACTGGATAAGAAACGCCCTTAAAGTCCACGACACGAACATTCGCCGGGAAAGAAAGAGCTGTGACATAGTTCTTCTTGGTGATGAAATTGGCCACACCAGAGTAAGAGACTTTCCCGCAGACCACCGCCTGCTGATACACATCGACATCCTCAAGCAGCATGGCATCGAAATCCAGCAAGAGGTCAAGGTCGGTCAACACGACCCCATCCATCATCACCAGAAGGTTGCCGACACGGGTGCGGTAGGCCTCGGTACCGTCAGTAACCGTGATCCTCATGACGTTCTCGCCATTCTCCCGGCGAAGACTCAAGATCGGGATGATCTCAATCAAGACCTCCTTCACTGAGGGGAAGCGGTTGTAGTCATCAAGATGGAAGCGCGTGCGTGGAGAGCTTTCCAAAAGAAGGTCCTCACGATGCCTGAGCATAGTGGCTAAAGTGTCGATTCTCAATGGTTTCTCC
Organism: uncultured Bacteroidales bacterium; assembly: GCA_900313275.1. GTDB lineage: Bacteria > Bacteroidota > Bacteroidia > Bacteroidales > UBA932 > Cryptobacteroides. Next base: position 11,963 of record OMQO01000037.1, on the reverse strand, counting down.
GCACGAAGAGCGGCTTTCCTGGCCGACAGGTCTCCGTATTGGCTCTTGTTAAGGGAAAGCTTGGGCAACTCACCAGGTGAAGGGTAGATGAAAGGATTCTCAAACTCAATGGAGCCATCCGTACGGTCAAGAGTGGAGACCTCGCAGACTATCTCCCGATCTCCGTAGATGTTGTTGGTCATGAATCTGACTCTGTCATTATCCGTGACTCCGATGTACAGATTGGACGGGGACCCGGCGGAAGACAAGGTTGTGACTGAATAATCGGTCTGGCTGGACATTGTGCCAGATACCTTGGCGGTGATGATCTCGCCATCATATTCCAAAGCCCTGTCCCCGGTGAAATGAGGATGAGCCCCCGAGGGAATGGATTTCAGGAAGGAGGACATGGTGTTGTCCTGCGGAGCCGGCACCACTTCATCCTCATGGTAGATCGAGATGGAAAAGTCCGCCAAAGGACCGTGGTTCTGGACCAGGACTCCCACGTCCGCTCCTTTGCGGACACGGGCGGTGGAATTGAACACCAAGTCTCCAGCAGAAGCGACAACTTCCTTATTCATGGACTTATAAGTAGCGTCATCGACGATCGAGCAACCATCTTTCACACGGTCAGCGGACAAGGTGTTGAATATGGTGAGTATCCTTGACCCCGCCATCCAAGGGGTACCGTCCTCGTTGACATTGGCTGAAGTGTAGGCCACGAGACGATAAGTGCCGGTCGGAACTGTGATAGGGATTCTGAAACTCCCGGCTCCTCGTCCTTCAAGAAGCCCGACCTTGGCCTCAACCACGGTTCCTTCCGAAGAAATGAGCTCCAGATAAGAGACCGCGCTGGCAGAAGCCAGTTTCCCTTCGCCGTTCAGGCAGAACAAGGAGCACCAGACCATGTCTCCAGCGATGTACACCTCACGGTCGGTGGACACGAATATCCGCTCGACCGGCATGTCCGCCCCACGAAGCGAGAAGGCCGCCGAAAGGGCTATAATCAGTATTGATAGTGTCTTTTTCATCATTGCCAAAAGTCTGGTTTTTCTTTAGTTCCGCCTGCCGCGATGCAGTCGATGCAATACATCGGGCCCCAATATACCGTCTCCACATAACTGCCATCCTGCCCCTTTGGAAGGTTGAAGAGGTCAACCGGATAGAACCCGAATTCATAATCCTCCTTGTGATCCTCCGATATGAACAGATACGATGTGGATGGTTCTTGGGGAGTGAAATACCGGGAATCCATGAAAACTCTCTTGGATCCCACCTTGGAGGCTGTGACATAACCCATCACCCGTTGATCAGGATCACTCTCGCAGTAGAGATTACTGGGCATCTCTCCGGGATTGGGTGTGAAGAGGCTCCCGTTAGAGCTGGAAATGTCGTCAAGGTTCTTAAGGTACTTATATGTGGACTCGGGAATGTTGATCGCATGAACATTGATGGAATACTTCTTATGGTTGCGATTGTTTATCCTGGGGAAATTCATGACGGGGAAAGACACGATCTTCCCACCCTCGATTTGAGAGTAGTTCACCAGAATCACACCATTTAATGAATTGGAACGCCAGCACCAGTAATTAGGATAGTCCTCAGTACGTTCGGTAACCCGCCAACTTTTTGTGTCGAGGACATATCGGCACATATAATCCACATGGAACTCCCAAGTCTCATCATAGGTGATGCCGACATAACCGGAGGCATCCTTGCCAGGGTCTATTGAGGCAGTGACCTGGACATTGGAGGAGTCGCTGGGCATAAGACCGATGTGAACGTCCTCAACCACAGGAGGTTCCAACGGTTGAAGCCAATCGCTGTAATACACGTCACCACCCACACCGACTCTGAACCTGTATTTGCGGTTAGCAGGAGCGGTCTCCATAGGAATTGAAGCGTAGTTACTTGGAGCGATCGAAGGGTCTCCATAAACGACACCCTGGTCATCCTCCACAGTCGCGACACCCCTGGTTTCACGGTTGTATATTTGCCCGGAGAAAGAATTGACCGTGGATATTCGCATGGTGGAGACACCTCCGACTATGATCTCGCCTTCGAGCACCACAATATTTTCATCAGTCCCTTTTAGCTCAGCATCATAAGGATAGATGCAAGAAGCGGCAAGGGCGATTGTAATCAATATTAACAGAACCTTTTTCATCTAGAAGAGCAAGTTGAGGTTGACATAAGGGATAGGCATGGCGAAGACGGAGAGCATGTGACCTTTAGGCCTTCCCATAGTCGTCGTTTCGAAGAACACCGAATAAGGGTTTTTACGAGCCGTCACATTGTACACACCGATTGTGAAGGTGCCATGGACCGCGGCCAGAAGATAATGGCCGGGATCGATATTCAAGGCGACATCGGTGCGGAAATAGTCAGGGATGCGGTAGGAGTTACGCTCCGAGTATGCGAGCCGCCAAACACCCTTGTACATGTAGGAACCCATTGGGACAGTCACCGGACGTCCGGTGGAATAGTCCATGTTGACCGAGATACTGTAGCGATGGGTGATGGCGAAGTTGCTGACCAGTTTTAACTCATGAGGTTTGTCGTAAGGCGCATTGTACCAGTCACCATGAGCGATGGTCTCAGCGCCTCTGTCGAACATTTCCCGGAACAAGGCACGTGAATAACTGTAAGAGAGCCAACCAGTTAATTTTCCGGTCGTCTTCTTAGCCATAAGCTCGATACCGTAGGAACGGGAACGCACGGGAACTAAATCGTCAGCGAGATGCTCATTCATGGAAAGGACAGCGCCCGCCTTGTAGTCAAGATGATTGGCGGTCTCTTTGTAGTAGGCCTCAGCAGACAGGTCTATTCCTGTGCCAAGGTCGGTCCAATAGACTCCAGCGGCGCTTTGCCAACCACGAGTTGGCTTGATGGTAGCATCTGACAGTTTCCAAGTGTCCATCGGCGAGATCGATGATGTGTTGGAAATCAGGTGGATGTTCTGCCTCATGGTGTTGAACCCGCCCTTCAAGGAGAAGTTGTCAGCGAAGGCATATTTACCTGAAAGACGGAACTCGGGACCCATGTAGAAGGCCTTGGGGCCCAAGGCATAGAATCCGTTCAGCCTGGCGCCACCTTCAAAGGACAGCTTATCGTTGAGTGTCCAACTGTCGGAAAGGAAAACTGAGGGCTCCAAGGCATATTCCCTGTCAAGCTGCCGTGCCCTGACCATCGACATTTCACCATAGGGGCGCTGGATGCCCGGATCAAGACCGTAGCCGATGACATGGACTCCGTAACCGATTGTGTGAGCGTCATTTATCGGCTTCTTACGATTACCTTTCAAGAATGCCTGGCGGATATATGTGCTCACATCGTAAGCACCTGATGGCCAGCCATAGACGGCCACAAGGTTGTCGAAATGGTCGTAGCCGGCGCTGATGTTAAGAGACCCTCCGTCAGATGACCTGTGCTTGAATATAAGGGAAGCGTTGTAGTTGGTGTAGTTGAAGGTCGTGTCCTGACCGAAGACGAACTTGTCTTTGGCGAAATAGCCTGTGGCCTGGATAGAATTGTCGGCATTGAAGCGATGGGTTATCCCAAGGTTAGCGTCCGAGAATTGGGCGGAACCTCCTGAGAATTCGCTGTTTTCAGGGATCAATCCAAGCAGCCAGTCGGAATAAGTGGTCCTGGCTCCGGCGACAACGCTTGTCTTGCCCTTGGCCAATGGACCTTCCAGATGGATACGGCTTGTCAGGAGACCTATTCCGGCGGAGCCTTTCCATTTCTGGAAATCCCCTTCCTTTGTCCTGACATTTAGCACGGAAGATACCCTGCCGCCATATTCAACAGGGATGGAGCTCTTGAACAGTTCCACATTGTCCACGATGTCCGGGTTGAAGGATGAGAATATTCCGAACATGTGGGTAGGGTTGTAAATCGTGTTCTCGTTGAACAGGATAAGATTCTGGTCTGAAGAGCCTCCACGGACATTGAAACCGCTGGAAGCCTCTCCTACACTCTTCACGCCGGGAAGGGTGAGGACCGCCTTCAAGACATCACCTTCTCCGAAAGCGGTAGGAATCTTGTTGAGAGTCTTGACTCCGAACCGCTCGATACCCATCTGCGCGGTACGGTGGTTGGCCATACTCTCCGCCGAGACCATAGCGCCTTTCAGCATGGTAACCTTCTCAGTTAGAACAACATCAAGATTGCCGTCCGAGAGGATGTTGACCTGAAGGGCCAGCTGCTCTTTTGACTCATAGCTGAAATTCAATGTGTTCTCGCCTTTAGGAAGAACGATTTTGTAACGGCCTTTGGCGTCAGTCCGGGTGTATGTGGAAGTCTTGTCATCATACACCACCACTCCATACATGGGCTCGTCGGTCTCATATTCAAGGACAACTCCGCTGACGGTGCTCTTCCCCGGCTTTGCCATTCCGGCGGAACCAATCGCATAGACTTTGTTCTTGTAAGACGCGGTGACTACATTCTCAGCATAGCTGACTGTCACGGTGTCTTCTTTGACCTCATCGAAATAACCGGTAGGAAGGCCGATTCCAGAGCCGGGCAATGACCCTCCGGTGATTGTCCCGGGCTTGGACTCCTCGGTTGTAGGATGCCACGCCACAGGGGCAGTCATCAAGGTAGGCTCACCGGGCTCATGACGCAGACGCCTCAGGTAATTCCGCCTTCTTATGCGCAGAACCTTCCCATTTTCAATCACATAGAAAAACTCATTGTACTTGAAATAGGTGTTGACCGAGGTATTATAGTCCGGATCGTCATAACCGATTATGCGGCCGTTATGATTATTTCCGTCAGTCGCGAGATATTTCTTGACCTGGCGGAGCAAGGGGGTCTGCCCGTCCTGGAGAATCTCGAAGAATCCTTCCGGGGCTTCGGTGTATCCCAAATAATTGAGGTTGACAAAGGTCTTGTCGCCCATTGTGAACCAAGCCACCTGGTCACGGAAAACCACTATAGGGGTGTAGTTCTGGATGGGGCTGACGAGAAGCTGTCCCTGATAGGCATCGACATTGAGGTAAACTTTCTCGTAGAGCTTTCCGTTGTAGAACACGGAGCCTTCCTGGTACTGTCTCTGAGACCAATAGTAGGTGCCGTTGAAACGGAATGGATAGGTCTTGGGCAGATTTCCCCTGAACAAGGATGCGGATCCCTCAGGGGTGTCATAATTGACGATACTCTGCGCCGAGGCCTCGCCACAAATAACCAAGGCCAAGACAATCGGGAGTGTCTTGAATAATAATTGACGCGTCATATATGTATAACGTACAAAAAGCAAAAATACGTCTTGATAAGTTCGTTCTTTTTATCAATCCGCAAAAATACAAATATTTACTCTATTTGCTATATTTGTGGCAGACGAATATCCCCAACATGAATATTATCAATCTTTTCAAGAAAATCCTGCCCTTCGTGAAGCCTTACCGCTTCCTTGTGGCCATAACTCTTTTCCTGACCCTTATCGGCTCCTTGCTCGCCCAGGTCAACGCCGTCGTTCTGGACTGGACCGTTGACTCCATCAACGCCCTGGTGGGTTCTCCCGAATTCACCTGGGGCAAGGCGGTCAGGATCCTCACGATAGTAAGTATTGTCTTGCTGGGAAAAGAGATTCTAAGGGCAGGCATCACCTTCGCCCAGAGGAACTTCGGTGAAAGACTGAGAATCAACATTTCCCAAAGCCTTTCTCTGGGAGTTGTCGAAAGGATCCTGAAATACAGGATGGCCTTCTTCGCCCGTAGCGAGAACGCCCCGGGAATACTCCAGGCAAGAATCGACCAGGGAGCGAACAGCATCTCCAGAACCATCCAGAGCTTTTTCATAGATCTGCTTCCGATGATAGTCAGCTCCGTCCTGGCTCTCGTGCTTATCTTCGCCGCCAACCTCTATGTCGGTCTCACGGCGCTCGCGATAGTCCCTATTTATTTCTGGATTACTTCCATGCAAGCGAAGAAACTCAAGGGCTCAAGGCGGAACATGAGGGGCTTCAACGAGAAACGCAGCGGAAGCATAATGAATATTCTCGAAAGCATGAATGTCGTCAAGTCGTTCAACAGGGAAGAGATCGAGATGGCCAAACAGACTGAGCTTCAGACAGGTTTCTATGGTAACCAGATGAAGATCCGCAAGGCCTCCTTCGGATATGACTCCCTCAAGAGTTTCGTGAGCCAGACCGGCACGGTGCTGATAATAATCCTGACCTCATACCTTGTGTTGATCGACTATCCGGGCATGACCATAGGAAAAATCATGTACCACATCATGCTGTTCTCCAACGTGACCGCTCCTATCACGCAGTTGCAAAGGATATTCGACGACCTCAACGACGCGGTTATTTACGCCGAGGGATATTTCGACATAGTGGACGCTGACAGTGAGTTGGAGCCGACCGGAAGCTACAGGCCGGAGAAGGTCGTCGGCAACTTCGAGATGAAGGGGGTTGACTTCACCTACCCCAACGGGACCAAGGCCTTGCACGACATATCCCTGAAGGTCGAAAGTGGCAAGATCACAGCTCTGGTCGGGCTTAGCGGAGCCGGGAAATCCACGATTGTCAATTTGTTGGATAAGTTCTACGTTCCGGATTGCGGAAGCATCACATTGGACGGAGTGGACTTGAAAGAATGGGACACCAAATACCTTAGGGAGAACATCGGTTTGGTCCTCCAGAAAAACCACATCTTTGACGGAAGCGTCGAGGAGAACATCCGCTATGGCAAGCCCGGAGCCTCCATCGAGGAAGTCCATGAGGCCGCCCGTAAAGCGAGCCTGTACGACCAGATTATCGCGCTGCCTAAAGGATTCGAGACAGCGGCCACCAACCTCTCCGGAGGCCAACAACAGAGGGTAGCTATCGCAAGGATGTTCCTCAAGAACCCTCCTATCATATTCCTGGATGAGCCGACCGCATCGCTTGACGCCATTGCGACCGAACAGATAAAGTCCGCGATCGACGCCATCAAGCAAGACAGGACGGTCATTATCATCTCTCACTCAATTTCCCAGATTATCGATAGCGAGATGGTGTATGCCCTCCAGGAGGGTCGTATCCAACAAAACGGCGCTCCCGATGATCTTTACAAGGAAGGTGGTGTCTATAAGGACATTATGGACGCCTCGGCCAGAAGCCTCAACATTGAGAAACTGGCCCAGACGATCTATTCATCAACTAAATAATCTCCAGAGTTTTGCCCGTGTCCCTGACCGGAAGGATGATCGGATGCGAGAAACCGACGTTCGGCTGGTGAAAGACTAGTTTGAGGCTTCCGTCAAAGTCTTTGAAGACCATCGGATGCCCTCCGTCTTCTTCGAATATCGGCTCGGGGTCGCATATCCAAGGCCCGGCTATCTTGCCGGAGGCGGAGCGGGAGATCGCCACGCAATACTTGCCGTTCTTGAAAGATGACCAAAGAATCAGCAATTCCCCGTCTTTAGTCTTAAATACGAAATTACCGTCCGAGACATAGCCGGGTTTCTTAGTCCCGTCAGGCTCAGTAAAAAACGCGGCCGGGGATATCCAAGGAGCTTCCGAGGCAGTGAAAAGGGTCACAGGATCACCGGCAGGTCCAGAAAGATCCTTCTTCAGTGGCATGAGATTGAAAGAGCCGTCCAAGATCTGAACCCACTCATGGCAGAAAATCATGTACGGAACGCCATCTTCCTCCCAGAAGGTACCATCAAGAGCCATAAAGTCCTTTGGTGTAGTCAGTTCCGTACTGAAAGGGACGAAAGGACCTTCCAACGACCCGGAGTGGAATATCTGGGTCCCGCGGCAAGTGAATTTAGGCCATCCCTCCACACTCTCAGCCCACTCCCGGTCAGAGTTGACGGTGGCAAAAATGTACCATTTCCCTTGATACTGATGTACTTCCGGAGCGAATATTTTCCCGTTGAGATAATTGTCCTCCGGGACAGTCAACACCCTCTGAGGACCATACCAAGTCTTGAGATCCTCACTCCGGAACATCTCGACACCTCCGAGGCCTTCAGGGGTCGTGGAGGTACGGAACAGGCAGTAAGTCTTCGTGGTGGCATCCGGCACGATGAACGGATCCCTGCAATAGAGGCTGTCGGTCGGAACCCCTGGCCCTAAAGTAGTCAGATCAATCCTCTTGTGGTCCTTGCAAGAAGACACGAGCGCAAGAACCGTTATCAAAAAACAAAGAAGCTTTCTCATACAGACAAAGTTAATAAATATCCGTATATTGCGGTTTATAAAAACAAACCCAATGAATAATCGTTCAACCATCATCTATTCCTTTATCGTTGTGCTCTTCCTTCTGACTGGCTGCTGCCGAAATGACAAGAATGGGGAAGAGATATCTGCGGTCAGTTTTCCCGAACCTCCTATTGAACTAGTTGACAATGAAGCATTTGGAATGGGACTTATCAACTATTTCAATATCATTCAACTTCCGGAGGGAGGCTACAGGATGTATTTCTCCGGCAATGAAAATAGCGGAATCGCGGAGGATGAATTTGGCCAGAATCTTTATTGGGCGGAATCCGCAGACGGTTTCCATTACGACCTTAAGGGCAAGGTAATGGACAAATTGATAGAATCTTCCGTCAGTGTTGTGGATGATCCGGAATGGCCATTCCGCCTGATCGGCAACCAGATTGAAGATGGGAAGCATTGCATGTTTCTTTGGAAGTCGAAAGACGGGATCTCATTCAGCGAACGCAAGATGCTTTATGATTTCAAGCATGACACCCAGAACACGCTGGTGCCAAGAGGTGACCGGATGAAGCTTTATTCCCGCCTGACACAGGAGCACTTCCAGAACCGCAGGGTCACGCTGACGGAGTTCACACTTGACGGAGATCAAGTCAGTGACACGGAGATATTGGCTGGAGATTGCCTCTACAATTCCGCGGCGTGCAAGGTTGACGAGCGTTACGACCTGATGTTCCCTACCTACTACAACACCCATGGAGGCACTGTCGACACCTGCTGTTTCAGGACCTATGTGGTGGATGGCTCTTATGTCCGGCAGTTGCCTTGCGAACTGAATCGTTGGATTGAAGATGACGAACTGTGGGCATTAGCCTCGCCAGGATTCATCACTATCGGTGGGGAAAGGTATCTCGCATTCGCCACAAGGACAAGGTCGCATGACCAGAGTGTCAACGGCATGGTCAGCAAGTACAAACTGATAAAAACCGTTATTGACTATAAGTCCCGGTAGCGAGGGCGATCAGCACAATAACGGAGACCAGCAGGACAAAGAGTATCAAATACATAAAGATATAAGCCAAGCCTGTCTTAATGGCAAGGCGCAGGCTGTTTTTCCACGTCAATCCGAACAACTGCCTATAGTCATACACCAACAAAACAGCCATCAGCCAGAAACCGATCTTGGAGTTCCCCCCGAATGAGATAATCAAGGTGAACAACATGAAGAAACAAAACTGGCACAACACATAGGCAGCGGCGGCGGCAGAGGCCGACAATCCCATATCCCTTTTCCTCAACGAGAAATACATGGCCATCCACAGCATCAGGAAGTTCCCCAGAAACAAATATACACCCTGGCTTCTCAATGTGCCCTCAAGCGCCGCCAAGGAAGCCTTGGCCGGAGAATCTACGGCCTCCGGATGCTTGTCCAGGCTGAATATGTGCTTGTTATTCTCTATGAAACGGATCGCGGCTATAGCGTTCTTGCGCCTCTCGGTGGTACCTATAGCAACCTCCATGCTATCCAATGAAGCGGAAAACTCTATCTTTTCTTTTTGCTCCGTACCAACCCGGTAATCCGGTTTCACGATTGAAACCAGCAAGGCAAAGAACGCATAGAAAATAATCAAGGATGTCAATGGTGCCAGGAAACGCTCATGATCTCCATGAATGTAATCCCTGATCATGTACCCGGGACGGAACAACAGATGGACAAAGGTTCGCTTCGCGTCATCATTCAGAAAAGGGATGGTGTCGAAAGCTCCCTTTGAGAAGTCGCCCTTGCCGGATTCTTTCTCTTTAGGCTTCGCCCAAGGAAGCACTCCCAGTTTCTGCCAGATCCGGAATGCCCTTAAGCGGGTTTGGAAACCATGTTTGTGAGAAGACATGACCTTGTGAGATTATAAGTAAGATTGTAAAACAACTAAAAAAGACTGTAAAAAGCAAATCCCGAGAGATCAGAGTCTAGCGGCCGGAACTCCCTCAAAGGTGATCTTGACCGGAAGAATCTTGCCGTCTTTGTCGAAATACAACCTCTCTATGCATACCACCCTGTTGTTGCCGTCAGTGGCTCCGAGCGGGTGCCGGTGGTAGATGATGTAATATTCATCCTTACCACTCCCTTTGATGACAGAATGGTGTCCGGCACCGGTGCCTACCTCCGGGTCCGACTCCAGGATTGTCCCGATACGCTCAAATGGGCCGAAAGGATTGTCTGACATGGCATAGGCGACATGGTAGTCCGGAGTTGTCCAGCCTCCCTCGCTCCACATGAAGTAATACGTGTCTCCCTTCTTGAGCATGAAGGGGCCCTCCACATAATTCTCCGGAGTGATCTCCTTGAAGGTCTCACCGTCATCGAAAGGGACAATGCTCATTAAGTCCTCTCCTAGCTTGACTATGTTGCAGTGGCGCCAACCTCCATAATACATGTAGTACGAGCCGTCATTATCCTTGAAGACAAACTGGTCTATCGGCTGGGCTCCATTAATGACCTCATCGATCAAAGGATGGCCCAGGGCGTCCTTAAACGGGCCCGAGGGATTGTCGGCGGTGGCCACCCCGATGCCTCCCTCACCCTTCTCATGCATGTCGTTGGCTCCGAAATAGAGATAATAAGTCCCATCCCTCTCGACCACGGACGGAGCCCACAAAGCCCGCCTGAGCCACGAGATGTTCTCCTGGGAGATCACCTTCTCATGCTTTGTCCAATGGACGAGATCCGTTGAGGAATAGGCATCCATGAATAGTTGCTCGTCGTAGGGTTTGGACCAGGTGGGATAGATCCAGCATTCATGGTCGAAAACGATTCCTTCGGGATCGGCATACCAACCTTCAAATAAAGGGTTTCCACTGGTTTGGGTAGGTTTTTGGGCGCAGGCACAGACAAAAAGCGCCAACATTAAGATGTAAGTGATCTTTTTCATGTCGCAATATAATCAAGAATTAACTATCTTTGAAAATGTTATAGCACTTTTTGTCTATGGGATTGGTTGAAAGGATAGGAAGAGCCTCGATTGTGGCCATCTTGATTTGCGGGATAGCCTCTTGCGGAAAGACCGGAACTCTCCGTTGGGAAAAAATAGATGGAGCTTTCACCCTGGTCGAAAACGGAACCCCGTTGGGAGTGTTGGATATTCCTGAAGTTGAAGGGATCACGCATAAAGAGAAGGTCGAGGCGCTGGATTCTTCAACCTTCAAGGTCACTTGTGTTTTCAAGGCGGTGAAAGACCTTGACTCGGTCCTGCTGCAGGCCAGTTTCAACCATCTCGCTAAAAGCTCGTTCTGGATGATTCCTTCAGTCAACTACAACGGCAACGCCTGGGGCAAGGGCAAAGAGCCTAAGGGGGCCAAGGAGAATGGGGAATGGCGCTCGGTGTCCTTCAGGAGAACCCCTATCCCCGGAGCGATGTATTCAGAAGGAAACCGCTATGCTATAGCTACTTGGGCAGAGACTCCGAGGTCTTTGAAGGAGAACTTCTCATGCTCTTTGCGGCCGGATGAATCCCAAACGGATCACGTCTATCTTTGGCCTGAGGAAGAACTGCCGCTAACCTATTCCAACAGGGATCATCTCGTGCCCGGATTCAGGGACAATCAGTCCCTGCGTAAAGGGGAAACGATTGAGTTTCAGATATATGTCCACGCCACTCCACTTTTGGACGAACACCGCTCTACTCGCTCATTCCTGGATAAGGCTTGGGAACTGGCAGCAGCGTCCCGGCTGGAAATATGAGATCGGCTGGTGCGGCCAGAACGCATCCTACGCCATCTCGCTTCTCGAGGATTACCTGAAAAACGGATCCGAAGAATCGCTAGAGAAAGG
>OMQO01000075.1 GCA_900313275.1 uncultured Bacteroidales bacterium | reverse complement strand
CTTCCGGCACATAGACCAGAAGACCGTCTTCCGTATGCGGGGATTCGGCATACAGGAGGCGCGCTGTTACACCGCCCAGATTGATTTCAAATCCATCTGGCACCTCCTCATAGGTTTCATCTATAATATGGGATTCCATCAAATAGATATATGCCTCGAGTATCATAGGCACAGCATGGTAACCTATCATGCAGTCCACCTCGTCTCCCCAAAGCGGCCACAAAGGCAGCTGGCCGTTAAGGTCGTACATATCCAACATGCTGAAAACCATTCCCTTCACGAGATCAGGCTCCAGCAGGGTCATGAAGGGGTTCCAAGAACGGAACGTGTCCCATAAGGAAAGAGGGAAATAGAATCCCATTCCATCAGGGGCTTTCTTGACTTCCCCAAGATGGTTTTTATAACGGCCGTCCAGATCGGCCATCTGGTTAGGAACGATAAGGCTGTGGTAAAGGGCAGTGTAGAAAACCTCACGTCTTTCTTTCGATCCTCCTTCCACGGCTATTTTGCCCAAGCTTGAGTTCCATGCGGCTTCGGAGGCTTTCAACGCACTTTCGAAATCAGCCTCAGGCACCTCCGCAAGACGGTTATTCTCAGCACCTTCCTCATCAACAGAGGAGAGGCCGACACTGATTGTCAGTTGCTTTGTGGTTTCTGGGAAAGTGAGAAGGTAGCGGTCGTGACCATCGGAGACACACTCTGTAAAAGGTTCTGAGAATAAGGCTGAGAAATACACCCAGCGGTCAGGAGCCCAGCCGGTGACGTGGCGACCTCCGACTATGCGGTTGTCCGAGACAGCCTGCAAGGACATACCGTCAGCTTTCGCATAGGCAAGACCGTGTGCCATATCCACAAGAATCCGTCTCTCCCCTTTCCCGGTGAAAGTGTAGCGATGGCAGCCCGTGTGCGACAAGGCGGTCATCTCAGCGACTATGCCGAGCGAAGGGAATCTGACCTGGTAATACCCGGCACTCGCCTTCTCGTCTTTATGGGAGAAAGGAAGCGGCTGGACGACGAAACCGTCCTCATTCTGAGGTACTTCCCCGATAATCGGCACAAATAGGAAGTCCCCGAGGTCCCCTTGACCGGTACCGCTCAGGTGGGTGTGGGAGAAACCGAGTATCAAGCTGTCTTTATCATGATAACCTGCCACTCCCCCATCCACCGTGTCAGGTCCCAGCTGAACGAGACCGAACGGCGCTGCGGCGGCCGGACTGGTGTGACCGTCCAAGGCAGTGCCGATGAAAGGGTTGACTTCCCCAGATAGAGTCTGGGAACCTCCGCAGGCAACCAATATCAAACCAAGAAACATTAATACAAAAAAACGGTTCAGCTTCATAACGGTTTCCATCACACATTATTAGATAGACTTATACACCTTCAAAATCCACTGTTTGAAAACAGGGTCCTGAATATCAACAATAGACCCAGACACTTCAATCAGATCTCTCTTATTCAATGCGTTTTTCATGATCCGGATATTTCCGCTTGTTCCAAGCCTATATCTTGAGAGAGTTTCTACCGAGGAAAAATTTCTTACCCCGTCACAAATCGCGCAAAGGAAACTCCTCTGCTTTTCCGTCAGTGAATCCATCAGATTCACGAACTGCAAATTCAAAGAGTCCAGCATTGACTGAAACGCAGATTGGACGATATCCTCTGTACACTTTTTGGGAGTCCTAAGCCATGTGTACTGCGCCAGCTGCTGAACATAATACGGATGGTTTTCCACAATATCAGCCAACGTCCCTGCCAGTTCTGGCGAAATTGCCTTTCCTGTCTCAGAAAAACGCCGAGTAATATACTCTTGCCAATCTTGATTGTCAATCTTAGGCAAAAACATCATATCGCAAAAGCGATAGAATGGTTTTCCATATTCACCGAAAATATTCAGCATCATATGTTTCTTGCTGCCGTACAAAATATATGCGACATCGGTCTGCTCTTGCCAGTGGTTACGAAGTATCTTTTGGAAACGGGAAGACTCGTCAAACTCACCAATTTGCTGGAACTCATCAATACAGACTATCACCTTCTTTTTACGCTTTTTTGCAATCAGTTGCGGAAGGTTAAGAACATCCTCACCAACAGAAGCATCTCGCCAATCCACACCTAAAGACAGTTCTTCTACAGTGCGCTTCGCGAATAGTTCATAAAACTCCTGTGGCGTCTCACACTTAAAAGCATTCATTCTGACAAATAAGAGTTTGCTATTCGCCTCAGATGCCAGCTTGATCACTTTGTTGACCAGGGAAGATTTTCCCCACCGCCGCGGGGAAATAATAGCCGTATTGGTTTGAGAGAGAAAATTAGCCAGTAATTTGGAAGACTCTTGCGTCCTGTCAGTAAAATCTCGGTCTGAAACAATCTTACCGTAAATGAAAGGGATTTCCATATTCTGTTGCTTTTCGCAAATCTAATAAATCAATATGATATAAACAAGTATCATATTAAATTATTTCATGATATACGAAAACAAAGACCTAACCTCAGGATGACAAAGGAATAAAAACCCGCATTTTTCCGGAACCCCGGTTACCCCAAGCGAAATATGGAATCAAGGTTATCGCCTGTGAGCCAGGGACTTGCGCGGATATCCGCATCAATTCATGTCCCCACCACTCGGTTTTAGGAAGCTTTTCCATGCGGAATTCCATATTCTTTGACAAGCACAGACTTTCAAATCCAGCGGGATTGTCCTCCTCTTCCATGCAATAGACTATCGGGCCACGTTGAATGACACGTTTGCTGTCATCTTCCGTTCCCAAAAAAGTGGCATCGACAATCTCCACGGGCATGTCAAGGACAAGTTCGATATAGTCGCCATCCTGCCATTTGCGGTTAAGGACAGCAAAGCCATCCTCTATCCGGGCGCTAGTGGCATTACCATTCACGTTTATTGTAAAGTCCTTGCACCATGATGGAATCCGAAGACGGACTTCAGCCTTTACCGGCTTCGGAAGTTCAAGTCGCAGAGCCACATAGCCATCCCATGGATATGGGGTTGACTGATGAACGAATACCTCCTCTCCGGCAAACTCGATTTTTGCGTCAGCGGACATGTAGAGGTTCACCCACAAGGCTTTCTCGGAGGTGCCGTATGCGATGTTTCCAAGATATGGGATGACACGGAAAAGATCCATAGCGCTGCCTGGAGTCTCGTCCCAAGCTTTCCGTTGCCATTCACCATCGGACGATGTCGGAACGTTGCTGAGGAAACTATCCCCTTTAAGGGAAATAGCCGGAAGTACCTTATTATAAAGGGTTTGCTCCAAATCATCAGCATATTTACCGTCACCGCTGATCCTTAGCAGGTCAGCGTCGTTGAAAACCTCTGATACGGCTCTGCTAACCTCGCAAGTGTCCGCGGCAGCCTGCCGCTGGCCGGCCTCGTTTTTCAATCGGGTCACCCATGTGCTTCGCTTAACCGCCAGTTCCGTGTCCTTCTCGAACTGCAGGGAATATGCTATTCCCTCGACTGCCTTAGAGACCATCGGGGACTCAAAGTGGCTCTCGGTCCATCTGACCGCAAGCGGTAAGGTTATGTCTTTGTGAATAAGGAAATAGGGATTCCAGAAGTCATCCTTGTCAATCCTAATGTCTGAGAAACTGGCAAAATTCATCCTTCCGGCTTCCTCTTGCCGCTTTTCCGAACAAGTGCATATCAAGAGCGGCAATAATAATATTAAAAAGCACTTTTTCATAAAGACAATTTGAGGGGTTGTTTTAAATCCAAAGCGAAGCCGTTAACTTGCGGCTTCGCCTTGGATATATGATTCTTCAGAAGAATCTACTTGGACTGGACAGCACCGATGTCGGTCTTGCCGCCCTTAATGAACGGATTGCCGTTGATGTCGGTTCCGATCTTCTCAAGGAAGGCCTTGATGTCAGCTGAGTAGTTGGCACCGAGGTTGGCTGTGTCGTAGGAATTGTATGAGAGAGTCTCAAGTGTTCCGGCACCGACAGCCTTACCCTGAGACATATAATTCTCACCAAGGAAATCGGTCAGGCTGTTGTACTTGAATGTGGCAGCCTTGTTCTGAAGATCAGCCTGGGCAACCATCTCGATGTCAGGGTTCTTCAGAACCTCGGTGATCGTGAAGTTACTAGGCATCCTAATCTCACCCGACTTCGTCCAGCCACCTTCGTTGTGCATCTGCTCTCCCTCGATGACGTTGTTGTAGGCAGTGGGACGGGCTCCGCCACCATCGATAGGCTTATCCTGCAAGAACGCCGCCTCTCCCCTCTTCGCGCTCCAAGGGCGAAGGATGAGGTTGTTGGCGAGCACGGCGTTGGTATTGTAACGGAGGTAGAAGTTACCCCACCAGTTGCCATTGTCCTCGTAGTAGTTGAAGTTGTTGATAACGGTGTTGTTAACAAACTGAACATCAACGCTCTGGTAGAAATACACTGAACCGGCATAACCGTCGTTCTTGATGGAACGATTGTTGGCGATGATATTTCCGTAGAACTTGGCGTGGGTCGGGTTAGCGCGGCTCTGACCGTCTTCAACGCAGACGCCGGCGGCATGGCCGTTGGCAACGTTGTTCACGATGATGCAGTCGTAGACAGTGATGTCTGAAGACTGATCGTCCTCACGGGTGTTGATGGTACCGCGGTCTGCCTCATTGTGATGGATGTAGCAGTGGTGCACAGTGACAGGGCCACCCGAGACGCGGATAGCGCTACCATGACCAGACAGGCAGAGGCAGTTGCGGATCTCGAAGTAGGAGATCTCGACAGAACCCTGCAGAGGCATGTCGGTGATAGGGCTCTCGCCGCAGTAGATACCACGGTTGACACCACCGCCGTCGATGACAGTCAGGTTGTTCCAGCTCTGCTCGGTGAAGTCGGCGTTCCAACCACCGGAGATGCTCTTGTTCTTGTTCTTGTCGTCGAACAGGATGGTTCCGTTAAACACGGCGCCACCGGCGACACGGATTTCCTGGAACTCCTTGGCGGCGTCAATAGCTGCCTGGAGATCCTCACCAGCCTTCACATACACGGGAGGAACGAGACCGAGAGGATTGGAATAGATCCTGTCACCCTCGGTGGACTCCACATAGGACCAAACGAAGTAGTCGGTTCCCTCGGCAAGACCGGTGATCTCACCCTTGTTGATACCAGCGACAGGAGCGCCGCTCATAGGAACGACCTTACCGGCGGCACGATCGTTGGCGGTTCCATAGATGAGTCCCCAAGCGGCATAGTCATCAAGGTTCTTGGTGTTCAAGGTAACGTCGATAGCGGCGCTTCCAAGTCCTTGGCTGGCAAGCGAAGAAGTAACCGCAGCATCAAGGCTGTGAGCCCTCTGGTTGACGATAGCCTTGTCAGTGCTACCGGCGACCGTAAACTCAGCACGGCGTATAAGGCCGGAGGTGTTACGCCTGACAGTGAAGCTGCCGTTGCCGTTGGAAGTGATCCAATCGTAGTTCTCATCGGGGGTCACATTGCCGGAGATGCCACTGATAGTGAAAGTCGAGGGCAGATAGTCCACGATGATCCTGTAAGGATTCTGGTAGAAGACCTCACCTTTCTCCTCGCAACCGGAGAGAAGAAGCAGGGCGGCGGCCCCCATTATCGCGTAAAATATCTTTTTCATGCTTTATTCTTATTATTAAAGGTCATAAGCTTAACGCCAGGACGGAGGGTTCTGGAGAGCCCCGTTAGCCTTGGTGATCTCATCGGTAGGATAAGGGAAGGTCAGGCACTTGTCGCTCCAGACCTTGACAGGAGACTGATAGTCCTCATAAGGGCCGACAGTGTAGGGGGACTCGGGATTCATCCTGTCCTCATAGTGGCGGACCCTCGGATGGGTATTCAGCTCATTGAGAGCAAGAGCCTTGATCTCAGCCGCACCGGAAATAGCCCACCTCTTGCAGTCGAACGCATGGTCTGCGGCGAACTCGAAAGCGAGCTCGCAGCGGCGCTCGTGATAGAGGTCAGCCCAGGTGGCGTTGCCGGCGAGGGGCTTCAGGTGGCTGCGGACGCGGATCCTGTTGATGTCGGTCGTGGCGGCGGCGGCGTTGCCAAGGGCAAGGTTAGCCTCAGCGCGGAGAAGCAGACAGTCGGCGAAACGGACGATAGGCCACATAACCTGGGTGACAGGCCAGTTACCGTTGTCAAGAACAGTCGTACCGACGCAGTTGGCGGGCTCGAAAGCCTCCATATACTTGTTGCACTGGAAACCGACCTCGATGTTCACTGGAGAGTAGTAGCGCATCTTTTCACCAAAGTAGGTGAACTCGTCGTTGTACTCAAGGATGGTCTTGGCAAGACGGGGGTTCTTAGTGTCCTGGTAGTCAGAGACTCCGTCACCGTTGGTGTCCTCGTTGTCCTTGGCCATCTCCTCGTAGAGGTCATAGGAAGGGTGGATCTGCCCCCAGCCGTTGAACTTGCCCCATCCCTTGTCCTCGAGCATAACGCCGGTGACCTCGACACCACCGTTGCCGGTGTAGTCAGCGCCACCAGTCCCAGGGATACCCCAGCAATACTCCTTGCCGTAGAACTTGCTGACATCAGTAGTGAACAACTCGGCGAAATTGTCCACGAGGCCGCGGCCGTATTGGTTCTCAAGACGGTTGACACAGTCGATGACATTGCTCCACTGTGAGCTGTCCCACATGGCCCAGTAAGCGTATGCCTTGGCCATAAGAGCGGCGGCTGACTGCTTGCAGGCACGACCGAGATCAGCGGTTGAATAATCCTCTACGCGGGGGAGGATCTCCTCAGCCTTCTTGAGGTCGGAGACGATGTAGGCGTAGTTGTCGGTCACCGAAGGGAGCTGCGGGGGGATGGTGTAGTTGTAACCGCCCTCGACATCCTCGTAAGCCACGAACGGGACACCGAGTTCCTTGGTCCCATAGCGGTAGGCGGCGAGCAGATGGTACTGCGCGCGGAGGAAGTAGCCCTCACCGAGGACCCTGGTCTCAACAGGAGTCAGGCCTTCCTTAGCCTTCTTGGTAAGGAGAGAATTGACAACCCAGTTGGCCTTGGGAATACCGTAACGGTTGTAAATCCTGTTCCAAGTGTCAAGAATAACAGACTCGTTGCCGGTGTAGGTCAGAGTAGCGAGGCTCGGGAAACCACGGGTCTTGCCCCACACCATATCATTTGCGCAGCCCTGCTCCCAGTAGATCTCACGGCTGAACATTCCGTCCCTCTCGAAGAGGCCGTAGTAGCAGTTCTCGATCGCGCCGTTGGCCTGCTCGTCGGAAAGGAAGAAGTTATCCTGTGCGATGGATCCCTGGGAAGTATAGTCCAGGAAATTGTCGCAAGAGGCGAGGGTGAGAGCGCAGAGAGCCGCGAAAGCTATATAAATATACTTTTTCATATGTGTTGTCCTCCTATTCATTAGTAGTTGAGTTTAACACCGAAGGCGAAAATCTTGTGGACCGGGTAGGTCAGGGTGTCGTAACCGCCGACCTCAGGATCCATTCCGGAGTACTTGGTGAGGGTGAACATGTTCTCACCGGAGAAGTAGATGTTGCAAGAGGAGTTCCTCTCAGCGAAGTGAGGGATCTTGCGCATGGCCTTGGTGATGTCGTAGCCAATGGTCAAGTTCTTGAGCCTGAGGTAGCTACCATCCTCGAGATACCATCCCGAAGGGGTGGCGAGGTTGGAGTTCGGGTCGTTCCTCGAAAGGATCGGAATCGTGGAGTCGCGGTTCTCAGGGCTCCATGCGTTGAGGATCTCCTTGGCGCGGCTGAAGTTACCCTCGACATCGGCGAGGATGAGCTGCTTGGCCATGTAGGCGATCTTGTTGCCGGCCACACCCTGGAGCATCACATCCACATTGAAGTTCTTCCATGTGAATCCTCCGGAAAGTGCGAAGGTGTAGGTGGGGGTAGGATTGCCGAGATAGACGCGGTCGTCGGTGTTGATCTTTCCGTCACCGTTGACATCGGTGAACTTGAGGTCTCCCGGACGGGCACCAGGCTGGATGAGCTTGCCGTCCTTCTGGTGGTCCCAAATGTCCTCCTCGCTCTGGAATATACCCTCGTAAGGAATCATGTAGAAGGAGTTGATAGGCTGGCCCACCTCACTGCGGTAGATAGCGGTGGTCTCAAGGCCGTAGCCGCCACCACCGACCCAAGGGGCGGAGTTACCGTCGGAGTCGAACACACCGGTGTTGATGACCCGGTTGCGGTTGTAAGCGACATTACCTGTCACATAGTAGCTGAAGTCCTTGCCGACTTTGTCCCTCCAGGTGGCCACGAACTCGATACCACGGTTGTTGATCTCACCGAGGTTGATCTGGCGGGGGTTGATACCCATATAGGTAGGCCAATCCATGGTCTGGGACTGGATGAGGTTGAAGGTCTTCTTGTTGTAGAGGTCGAGGGACATCGACAGGCGATCCCTGAAGAGGTCGATATCGAGACCGAGGTCAGCCTGCTCAGAAGTCTCCCAGGTCAGCTCCTGGTTGAAAGCGGTGGTGAGGGACCATGTGACGCCTCTCATGATGCCACCCTTTCCGTTACCGGTACGTCCAGCCATCCTGTTGTCGGTGTTGTCACCCATCTGGCTGAGGGACGGGGACTTGTAGTTCCAGCCGATGGAGCCGAGGTTACCCACGCGGCCCCAGGAGGCCCTGATCTTCACGAGGTTGATGTTGTCGCTCTTCGGGAAGAAAGGCTCGCTGGAGATCTTCCAAGCGCCGGTTACGGCCGGGAAGTCGCCGTAGTTGTGCCCGAGAGGCAGACGGCCGGCGTAGTCACGACGCCATGAGGCGGTGAAGAAGTAACGGTCGGCGAAGCTGTATGATCCACGGGCCACGAAAGCGATGTTGGCGTCAGGTCCACTGTAGTAGTCGGTAGGGATACCGTAGCTGCCGGCGAAGGCCATATACTGCATGGACTCCGCCTCGATGTCGAAGGAGGAGGCGCTCACTCCGAATCCACGTCCCCACTGCCTGTTGAGGGTGACGGCACCGAGGGCTCCGACAGTGTGCTTGCCGAAGGTGCGGTCGTAGGTGAGGGTGGCCTCGTTGCGCCAAGAGTCGCTGCGGCTGGCGTCCTCTCTCAAAGCGTTGGTGAGGCTGGGCTTACCGATCTCAGGGCGCTTCGGATTGAAGCTCTTGGAGATTCCCTGACCGATGTTGTAAGAGAACTGGTCAACAAACTTGAGGCCCTTAACTAAGTTGGCGATCTCGATTCCCGTTGTTGACCAGAAGCTGATGCTGTGGCCGTACTGGGTGTCGGCAAGGAGGAGTCGAAGCGGGTTGACGGCGTCACCGTGAAGACCGGCGAAATTACTGCCGTACTTGGCGACATACTCGGGATCCTCAGTGGTGGTACCACCATAAGATGTGGCTGGAACCTGTGTCGGTACCGCGGCTCTTGCCGTCTCCGAAGTGGATGTTCTCAGAGATCTTGAGCCACTTGTTCATCTGGTACTGTCCGTTGTAGCGGACACCAAGGCTTCTCGAGAACGTTCCGACGAGGACTCCGGGGTTGTCGCTGAAGGTGAAGGTCAGACGGCTCTTGAGGGCGTCAGTACCATAGTTCAGCGTGGCGGTGTGGCGCTGATAGAGGGCGTCACGGAAAATCTCGTCCATCCAGTCGGTGCGGGTGGTGGCGATCCAGGGGTTGACCTGGGGGTTCCAACCCGTGTCGAGGTTGATGCCCGCGTTTTTGGAGGAAATGGTTCTCATCTGGATCTCCTCCTCAGCGGTGAGACACTCGGGAAGATTGCTGGCGTGACGGATACCGGTCACGAGGTCATACTCGACGTGGATACCGTTGCTTGCCTTCTTGGTCGTGACGATGATAACACCGCCGGCTCCGGAGGATGCTCCGTAGATAGCGGCAGAGGCGGCGTCCTTCAGGACGACGATGCTCTCGATGTCATTCATTGAGGTGATAGGGCCACCAGGGACACCATCAACAACCCAGAGGACACCGTCACCGTTGCGGGAGCCTTGTCCACGGATAAGAATGCCAGGACCGCTGGTAGGCGAACCGTTGGAGTAAGACACGACCACGCCAGGGATCTGACCCTGCAGCATACCGGTAGTCGAGGTAACAGGACGACCGGCGAGCTTCTCGGGATTACTTACGATACCGACCGAAGCGGACAGGTCCTTCTTCTTGGTCTGGGCACCGTAACCGAGGGCGACAGCCTCTTGGAGCACCTCCACATCCTCGGCGAGGACGATGTCGATGACAGAGCGGCCGTTAACACTCACATTCTGAGTGGCATAACCAAGGCAGGAAACTTCCAGAACGGCGTTCGATGGAACGGTAATTGAATAGTTACCATTGACATCCGTGACAGCGTTGGCTCCGCCGCTGAGCACCACGGCTCCCACCACGGGACCCTGGGCATCCTTGACGGTTCCGCGTACTGTCAGGCTCTGGGCATAAGCTCCAAAGCTAGCTGCCATGCTTATCAGCACAGCAACAACGCAGAATAGCTTCTTGGAAAACATTTTTAATAAACTAATTAATTGGTTTGGTGAATAATAGTGTTTTCTTACATTTATAATAAATATGTGTAACGTGCCGACAAGTCGGCACAATCGAAAGCAAAAATATAAAAAGGGATTCTTAGGAAGGTGAAATTTTGCGTATTAGAGGACGCAAATCACGCAAATATTAAAACGTACTTACATACAACAAACCCAATACAAACCAAATTTATTTCAAACAATGGACGTTAAGACTTTCAAAGAAGCCAGTCTTCTCCTTGAAGGCCAGGGTGCAGAACTCGCGCACGGTGTGGCTCTGGCCCGTGGCAATCACGAAATCATCAGGTTCCGGCGGCTGGAGGATGTGACTCCAGAATCATTCCAGGCTTTGATTGATAGCAAGTTCCGTGAAGGAATGAGCCTGAATTCCGTCAAGGCCATAATCCTGGTGCTGAAGATGATCATCCGTTTCTGTGAGGACGAGGGTTGGATGGAACCCAAAGTGTACAGGCTCAGGATGCCTACACGTCGGAGGAAGGCTGAGCCTCAAGTGCTGCCGGTACGGGATGAGAAGACCCTTCTCGCATGGCTGCACAATAATCCCACGCCATACAATGTGGGCCTTTTGATTTGCGTTTATTGTGGACTTCGTATCGGAGAAGTCTGCGCTTTGCGCTGGAGCGACTTCGACAAGGATGAGAGGATCATCCATGTTCGTAGGGCAGTGCATAGGATCTATCTGGTTGATCAGGTTCCACGGAAATCAATGATAGCCATCGGGCCTCCGAAAACCGCCGACTCGTGGAGGGATGTGCCGGTGGCAGTGAGACTCGCCCGCTCGATCAATGAAGGTTGCCCCAAAGGGGATGGGGATCCTTACTTATTGACTGGCAATAAGTTCCCGGCAGATCCGCAAAATTTCAGGAATAATTTCAAAAGAGTGTGCACTCGTCTGGGAATCCCTGTACGTAAGGTTCATAGCCTCCGTCACACATTCGCCACCAGATGCATAGAGAGCCAGTGCGACTTCAAGACATTAAGCTCCATTCTCGGCCACTCTGATGTCTCCACGACCTTGAATATTTATGTGCACCCGGACATGAACCAGAAAAGGAAAGCCGTCGAACGGATGATTAGGAAGATGAGTTGAAGGCGAAAAGAAGCTATCAGTACTCTTTGACGACCTTCAGGAGACGGTCCGGGTAGTTGGAAATGATGGCGTCAACTCCGCAGGAGATAAGGCGCCTCATCTCATCAGGATCGTCCACAGTCCAGGTATTCACCTTCATTCCCTTGGCGTGAGCCTTGTCAACAAGAGTCTTGTCCACATTCTCATGAGGAGCGCTGAGCCACTGCGGAGTGAAGTTCAGAAGGCCCATATACTGATCGAAATCGGTCTCCCAGTCCTCAACAAGGAACGCGAGGGTATGGCCAGGATATTTCTCATTAATATAATTCAGAGCCCTCTCGTCGAAGCACTGTATCATCAGGCGGTCACCGAGGTCAAGGGAATCCAACATAGCCATACAAAGGTCTGTATATTCATGATATTCAGGCCAATCCACGCCTTCGACACCGCCGTCGTAATCAGGATCGCTCTTGATCTCGATGTCATAATGCATGGGATAGTGGCCATTCTCCTTTGTCCAAGCCTCAACCGCTGAAATCACCTCTGAAGCGATAGGCTTGCAAAGAGGCATGCAATGCTTCTCCGGCCAGCCGGGATTGTACTTCATTCCCACATCCCACTTGGCCACCTCGCTGTATGGAAGATGATAAAGATAAGTCTTGGGATCACTTCCCAACACGGGCTTGCCGTCCGGACGGGTTGAATAACGGTGATGGAAATACTTGTCGTGCGAGAGAACAACTTTCTTGTCTTTCGTTATACAAAGATCCATCTCCAAGGTGTTGACTCCCAGCTTGACGGAATTGAGCATGGCAGGAAGGGACTCCTCAGGATAAAGCCCCATTCCACCCCTATGAGCCTCAACATCAACAATATACTTGGGCCCTTCGACAAGCTCAGGGACCGAGACTTCGACACGCTCAGGGACCGGTT
>OMQO01000311.1 GCA_900313275.1 uncultured Bacteroidales bacterium | reverse complement strand
CTTTCTTCTGCTTGCCCTGAAGAATCCTGTCAGAGATAATGAACTCAGACACAGGATCTTCCACATAGCGCATAACAGCCCTCTTGAGCGGTCTTGCACCGAACGCCGGATCATAACCAGCATCAGCGATGAACCTTTTCGCCGACGGAGTCACAGTCAGTTTGTAGCCAGACTCCTCAGCCCTCTCGCGCAGTTCCCGCAGCTCAATGTCGATGATCTTCTCGATGTCCTCCTTAGTCAAAGAGTTGAAGAAAACCTGCTCATCCACCCTGTTGATGAACTCAGGTGGGAAGTTCTTCTTGATCGCTTTCTCAAGGACCGACTGACGGTTCTGGGAGACATTCTTCCCAGCGGTGGCGAAGCCAACTCCGGTACCATATTCATCGAGCTCACGGCTTCCGACATTTGAAGTCATGATCACAATCGTGTTCTTGAAGTTCACTGTGCGGCCGTTGCTGTCGGTCAGGTGACCATCGTCAAGCACCTGCAGGAGGATGTTGAAGATGTCCGGATGAGCTTTCTCAATCTCGTCGAGGAGCACGACGCAATAGGGTTTGCGGCGCACCCGCTCGCTGAGCTGTCCGCCCTCCTCGTATCCAACATAGCCCGGAGGCGCGCCGATGAGACGGGAGACCGTGAACTTCTCCATGTATTCGCTCATGTCGATGCGCACCATGTTCTCTTCCGAGTCGAACAGATATTCAGCCAAACATTTGGCCAACTGGGTCTTTCCGACGCCGGTCGGGCCGAAGAACAGGAAGGTTCCGATAGGACGGTCAGGGTCTTTGAGGCCGGCCCTGTTGCGGCGGATGGCCCTCACGACCTTGTCGATGGCCTCATCCTGGCCTATGATCCTGCCCTGAAGCCTTTCCTTCATCTTCATGATCCTGTTGCCCTCGCTCTCAGCCACCTTATTGACCGGGATCCCGGTCATCTTTGAGACCACTGTGGCAATGTCTTCGGCATCCACGACATTACCGGTCTTCTTGTCCTTGGTCAGGCTCAAGCGTACCATCGATCCGGCCTCGTCCATGGCATCTATAGCCTTGTCCGGCAGGAACTTATCGGTCACATACCGATCGGTCAAGCGGGCACAGGCCTCTATGGCCTCCTCGTTGTAGGTCACTTTGTGGAACTCCTCGTAGTTGGCCTTGATGTTATTCAAGATCGAGATGGACTGTTTGATGTCAGTCGGTTCCACGACTATTTTCTGGAACCTCCTGTCAAGAGCACCGTCCTTCTCCACGATTTTGGCGAACTCGTCCATAGTGGTGGCTCGCTCACCTCTCGCGAGGGCTGGCTTAAGCATGTTGGCCGCATCGAGGCTGCCCTGGGCGCCTCCCGCTCCGACAATAGTGTGGAACTCGTCTATGAATAGGATAATGTCGGGATTAGTGCTGGCCTCTTTGATGATGGCCTTCAGCCTCTTCTCGAAGTCACCCCGATATTTGGTGCCGGCGACGACTGAGGCTATATCCAAAGAAATGAGTTTCTTTTTGGCGAGGACAGGTGAAATGCTTCCGCCGGCGATCCTTTGGGCTATTCCTTCCACAATGGCGGATTTCCCGACTCCAGGCTCGCCGATCAGCATCGGGTTGTTCTTCTTGCGCCTGCCGAGGATCTCTATGACTCTCGCGATCTCGACATCCCTGCCTATGACCGGATCCAGCTTACCTTCCGCCGCGGCCTTGGTGAGGTCGAAACCGAAGTCCTCGAGATTGACCTTCCCGGAAGGATTGTTGCTCTGGCCCGGCTCACTATCTTCCTCACTCTCCTCTTCTCTTTGAGAGGAAGCTTCCTGTTGGTTCTGCTGCTGTTGTTGGCTGAACATCCCCTCGTCTCTCATATGGGCGAGAAGCCTCCCGTAATCCACCCCATGCTGACGCAGATACGCCTGACCATAGTTCTCAGTGGTGCGGCAGAGGGCGAGGAGCAAGTGGAGCGAGGTGGCTTCCGCGGAGTTCATCTTGGAAGCCTCCATCACAGTGATACTCAACACGTTCTGTGCATAGCGGGAGAACGAGATCTTGTCTGCCTCGGAGTACGGGATGGACTCGTTTGTGAATATGTGGCTGTCGATGAAGCGCTTGAAGGCATCGATGTCCACTCCCAGGGTGGTGAGCGTCCTGCAAGCGTCGTTGTCCCCATGACGCATCATCCCTAAGAACAGGTGGTCCGGTCCTATGCCGTAGCTGCCGGTCCGCATGGCCTCCTCACGGGCGTAGCGGATGATGCTGTTGAGCTCGTCAGATATCTTGATTTCCATGTTTTCTTTGTTGGTTAATATGGCAATAATAGTAAATCTCGCCCACTTATGCAATTTCTATGCGAGGTATCTTGTCTGACACTTTGTCACTATTGCCGGAATCGTATTTTTTTATTATTTTTGCATGTTTAAGTAAATAGGTATTTTTTCGAGTTTTTTATGGATAGTGAGGATAAGATTGTAGAAGGTAAGACAGGCATTATCGAGCCGGTTGAGATCGACCAGGAGATGCGTTCGGCGTACATCGACTATTCGATGTCCGTTATCGTGTCCCGCGCCCTCCCTGATGTGAGGGATGGACTCAAGCCGGTTCAAAGAAGGGTTTTGTATGGAATGGACGGGCTCGGCCTGAATTCATCCGGCCCTACCAGGAAATGCGCCAAGATAGTTGGTGAGGTGCTTGGTAAGTATCATCCGCATGGAGATTCCAG
>OMQO01000139.1 GCA_900313275.1 uncultured Bacteroidales bacterium | reverse complement strand
CTTCATCGCCGCCACGTCGAACGCGCCCTTCCGGAACGTGTTGAACGTGACGAGCTTCGCGCCGCACGCCTCCTCGAAGACGAGCGAGTAGTTGTCCCAGTAGAGGTCCGGCGTCACCACCTGGTCGCCCGGCCCGGCGAAGAGCTCGGCGGCGATCCGGAGGCCGTGGGTGAGCGCGCCGGTGACGACGGGCAGGGAGAACCTGACGCCCTTCAGCGAAGGGTTCTTCTTCAGCTCCATCTTTTTCAAAATCCAATTGTCCATGCATTATTCTGATTAGGCGATAACCATGTTTTGCAGCCTCAATATCTCTAGTACTGTCATAGTATGCCCTTATTTCATCGCGTTCTGGAGGCTGGTTATCTTTGGCTTGGATGTCTTGACACGCCTCTCCGCCGTAGCCGAGGCCTATCCGGATCTCAAGGCGAACCAGATGTTCACCGACACCATGGCCAGCATCCGCCAGTACGAGGAGAATGTCCGTCTCTCCAGGATGGTGTACAACGACTCCGTCACGAAACTGAATATGATGGTCCGCCAGTTCCCTTCCAACCTGGTCGCCTCGATGTTCGGCTTCACCACCCACGATCTTCTTCCCGAGGATGCCGCGAAGGCGGAGGCTCCTTCTGTAGCGGACATATTCAACAAATAGTCAACTATGCGACGGCTTAGGCTCATCCTGGGCGTCGTCTTGCTTTCCCTATCCGTACAGGCCCTGGCCCAAAGCCAGGTTGAATCTGTGCGGATAGATGTTGAATTACAGGACGATGGCTCCGCTCAAGTGGCCGAGACATGGGTCATCGACGTGGGCGGCAGAATCACCGAATGGTATCTCGGAAAAGAGAACCTCGGCAAGATGAAACTCCTCAACCTCAATGTCACAGATGAGACAGGCACGGTGTACACAAATGAGGGAACTGATTGGGATCTTGGTCGTTCTCGTGAAGAAAAAGCCTTTCGGTGCGGCCTTGTCGAGAAGTCTGGTGGATATGAGGTTTGCTGGGGGGTCGGAAGCAATGGGCTTCACACCTATATCGTCTCATACACTCTCACCGGTCTCGTCAAAGGCTATTCCGACAAGGATGCGCTCCATTTTCAGTTCATCACTGAGACCGACAGCGGGATAGATGATGTGTCTCTGACAATTCGGAAGAACGGCACCATTCTGACTCCCGAGAACACTCTCATCTGGGGTTTCGGCTTCCACGGCGAGGCCGAGGTAGTTGACGGAGCGGCCAAATTCTGGTCAACACAACGGTTCACCAGCAATAGCACCCTGATAGCTCTTCTCGGTTTCGAGAAAGGGATATTCAACCCCGAGATCACTGTGGACAAGTCTTTTGAGGATGTTCAGAAGAAAGCCTTCAAAGGCAGCGATTATGGTGAGGACTTTCTGGCCAAGGTGGTGAACTTCCTCTTAGCCGCCGGGTTTATCCTGGTTGGCGGAGGAATATTGGGCGGTTTGGCATGGATCGGCATAAGCAACAAGAAGCGCAGGAAAGAGCTTCTTGGAGGCAAGGAGGAAGATGTGGAATGGTTCAGGGGTGTGCCTGTTGGCGGCAATCTGCGCAAAGCCATCAACATCATGAACCTGATCCATCCAAAGTACTCTTCCTCAGCAAGCCCTACAGGCATCCAGAACCTCATCTCCGCTTACATGATGCGCCTGTTCTACCGTGGCGCGTTCCAGTTAGTCCCTCAACTTGAGGGAGATCCGGCGTTCAAAATCAATGAGCTCACCCTTACCGATGATGATGTCTCAAGTCCCGACCTCAACATGGAGATGGACATCTACAATTTCTTCAAGGAGGCTGCCGGCGACGACTCTATCCTTCAGAAAAAAGAACTCAGGAAGTGGGCGAACAAGCATGGGAAGAAGATCTATAACTGGCAATTGAGGCTTAAGGATGGATCTACCCTTAAGACATTGACTGCCAAGGATGTCCGTGAGGTCTTCGGACTCAAGAAGTTCCTTAGGGACTTCACCCTCATCCAAGACAGGGGCGCCGTCGAAGTCGGACTCTGGAACAACTACCTTATCTTCGCTTCCCTATTCGGAATGGCTGAGCAGGTCTATAAGGACTTCAAGAAGGTGTGTCCGGAATATTTCACCCTTTCCAAGACCATGGAGCAGTTCAATGACGCTACGCCAGCGGTCCTTTGGAACACCATCGGGGACACCTCGAGGTTCTTCAACCGGGCCGCAAATTCCTATGCCGCGAGCCAAAGCTCTTCGAGAAGCGGAGGCTTCGGTGGTCACACCTCTTTCGGTGGCGGCGGCGGATTCTCAGGCGGCGGCCACTCCGGTGGACGTTAGGCGATTCGTAGGATTCGACGACACTACGGCAAGACAACCTTCGACGACCATTTACCCGGATAGGGCGCGAAGCGCAGGGAGGCGAAGGTTGTCTTGCCGTAGTATAAAACGTCTATTACTTTACGACATATTTGCTGAAAAGCACTATTTTTGCATGATGGCTTCCGGCTGAAAAAGACGTCAAAATGATATTAGTTAGAAGAATAGTACTGTCGCTGCTTGTCCTGGGCACACTTGGGGCGAGTCAGGCATATTCCCAGACAAAAGACAGTTGGCAATTGGACGGAAGGCTGATTGACGCGGTGGGAGCCATCGGTGAGGGGCAGCTGGCCAAGGCCGGGAAACTGCTGACAGAAGTGCTGAAGGAGGATCCTGGCAATGATGCTGCCTGGTATTACGTTGGACTGTGCGGGCTGTACAGCAGGAACATATCAGGTGCTCGCGACGCCTTCAAGAAGGCAGTGGAGATCGATCCAAGCAACTATTGGTATAAAGACAGGCTGGCTCTGGTCTATTCGATGACCGGAGAGGACGATCTCACCATCGCCACCTACGAGGATCTGCTCAAGGAATATCCCAAGAAAAACGACATCTATTTCTCATTGGTCAATCTATACCTAAAGGGAAACCAGTTTGACAAGGCTCTTGCCGCACTGGATCAGATCGAGGCTGTTTTCGGGAAAAACGAGAGCGTGGTATCGACCAAGTACGACATCCTTCTACGCCAAAACAAGCCCGAAGAGGCACTGAAGGTACTGGAAGACTATAATAAAGAGTATTCCTCTGCCTTCGTGTTGTCTAAGCTCGGCGACCACACCCTTGCCGAGTACCAGGATTCCCTTGCGTTGGAGTACTACAAGGAAGCTCTTGATCTTCAAGGAGATTACATGCCCGCCCTTCTCGGGGAGGCTGAGGTGTACCGGATCCGGAGGAATTACGACGGTTATTTCACTGCCCTCAACAAGTTCGTCGGGGATGTCAATACGGACCCCCAGACCAAGGCCCAATACCTCGGGATGCTCCTGCAGAGGTCGGAGCCTCGATTTGTTCAGAACTTCAAACCGAAGCTGGACACACTCTATGACACGATGACCCAGCTGCACCCTTCCGACAGCACGGTTCTCAAGTCGGCCGGCATGTACTACTATGCCACGGAGCGTATCGACAAGGCTAAAGACATGATCCGCAGGAATATGGAGAGCAATCCCGAGAGTCTCGACGCCACCGCCACCTACCTCCAATTGCTCGCCTACAAGAGCGAATGGGATGCCTTGATTCCTGCCGTTGACAGCGCTATCGCCAGGTTCCCGAAAGAAATTGACCTCTATGACATCAAAAACGCGGCCCTGTACAATAAGAAAGACTGGCAGGGCATCATCGACAATAGCCAGAAGATCATAGCGACTGCCCCGAACGACACTTCCGTGACCATTCCCGCCTTGGCGAACATCGGTGACATGTACTACGAGATGGGGAACGAGGAGGAAGCCTTCAAATACTACAAACAGGTTCTCAAGGCCAATCCGGATTATCGCCCCACCCTCAACAACTACGCCTACTATCTTTCTTTGAAAGGCAAGAGCCTGAAAAAGGCTTGCGCCATGAGCAAGAAGACTATTGATAAAGAGCCGGATAATCCCACCTACCTTGACACCTACGGATGGATTCTCCATCTGCTTGGAAAGAACAAGGACGCTAAAGCGGTGTTCAAGCATGCGATGATCTACGGCGGCAAGGACAGCGCCACCTGCATGGAGCATTATGCCGAAGTGCTGGAGGCTCTCGGAGAGATAGACCTCGCCAAAGTTTACAGGACTCAGGCGGCTAACAAGAAAGCGGAGGGGAAAGAATGACACGGCGCTGGTTGGGCATATTGATCTTAACCATGCTGGCCTTCTCGGGCTGGTCCGCTCCGGCATATTCCCAGGACACCAAGGCACAAGAGACAAAAAAGGCAAGGTTGCAAAAAGAGATAGCTTTGCTGGACAGCCAGATAAAAGCCATCGCCGCCAAGAGCGCCAGCGCTTTGAACCAGCTCAGCCTCATCCGTAAAAAGGTGGATGCGAGGAAGGAACTTGTCGCCGAGAGCGACAGGGAGATCGCAGGCCTCAATTCCGCGATATCTTCCAAAGAGAAAGAGATAAAAATCATGCAGGCCCGCCTGGACACCCTTTCGGACTATTACGAGAGGCTCGTCAGAGGTGCCTACAAGAACCGGAATGTCAAGGTCTGGTACATGTACATCCTCGCGAGCGACAATGTCGGCCAGGCATTCAGGAGGTATGGTTATCTCCGCGACCTGTCCAAGCAGATGAACACCCAGGCGGAAAAGATTATCGCCGCGAGAGACACCCTTGAGAAAGAGAAAGCCGGCCTTGCCCTATTGAAAAAGGACGCTGAGGCTTTGAGGAAGCAGCGGCTGGCAGATGTTGGCAAGCTCCAAGCGGAAGAGACTGATTCCCAGAAACTTGTAAACCAACTCAAACGGGACAAGAAAAAGTACCAGCAGGATCTTTCGAAGAAACAGAAGGAGGTTGAGGCCCTTAACAGGGAAATCCAAAGGATCATCGCCCAAGCCCTCAACGAAAAGAGCGGGGCTAAAGGTTCCGGCAAAACCACCACGAAGGAACCGGCCAAACCGATAGACTACACCCTCGCCAAGAAGTTCGAGTCCAACAAAGGCAAGCTTCCATGGCCTGCTGACGGAGCGGTCGTCGACCACTTCGGCCAACGCTATGACCCTGTCTATCCGAACCTTAAGCTTCCTTTCAACAACGGCATCTCGATAGCCCTCCAGCAAGGTGCGAGTGTCAAGGCCGTATTTGACGGCGAGGTTAAGCAGGTTGTCGTCATGCCGGGTTACAACAAGTGCGTCCTTGTCCAGCACGGTAACTATTTCTCATTCTATTGCAAGATGGGGAATGTCAGCGTCAAGAAGGGAGACAAGGTCAAGACTGGCCAGAGTCTTGGGACAGTCGATACGATAGGTGGCGAGACACAGCTCCACTTCCAGATCTGGTCCGGGAAGAATCCTCAGAACCCTGAGACATGGCTAAGACCGAGATAATGAGACACTCAATAACCATAAACGGCTTGGAAGACCTGGACAGGGCTGCGGGGGAATTCCTTTCCAAAGTCGGAACCAACAGAATCATAGCGTTTTACGCTCCGATGGGAGCGGGATAAACCACCTTCACCGCCGCAATATGTCACCGCCTGGGCGTCCGTGACGACGCTGTCAGTTCCCCCACTTTCGCCATAGTAAATGAATACAGGACCGCAGACGGCAGTCCCCTTTATCATTTCGATTTCTACAGGATCGCCAAAATCTCAGAAGCCTTCGACATTGGTTTTTATGACTATGTTGACAGCGGCTTCCCTTGCCTTATCGAGTGGCCCGAGAACATCGAGGAGATTCTTCCAGAAGAGACTTTGAAGGTCAGCATCACAGTCAATCCTGACGAATCCAGGACCTTGTCCTGGGATGATTAATCATATTTGGATGACTCCATCCGCCTCCACGGACTGTAGGTTTTTCTCTATATTCACTTTAAAAAAGGTCTCATTCAAAAGGAGTCCGCCGCCAAGCAGGCCGGTTACCCAATCCCCGTGAATCAGTTCATAGACAGTGAAGCCAGCGGCTCCGGCATTGAGGATTAAAGAAAGGATTCCTGCCGAGGGCTTTCCGAGATACAATTGACCTGCCGGTGGAATAAAAGACCATGCCAAGGCATTATTTTCCTTTTTCCGCCGAGGGGCCTTTTTGAACAAACTGCGGATGGCCTCCTCTTCTTCTTGGGAAGAGGCGAGTCTCAAGGCTTGCTCCAAAGACTCCTCAAATCTCCAGGCACCCGCAAGCAAGACTGAGTAAAACCCTGGGAAGGATCCGGCTTTGCCGCTCTCTTCCAGATAACCTAAAGCGACACCGGGATCACCACTCAACTCCGCATAGATCGCTTTATCGACCAAGACCTCCCACACTTCCTCCGGGTCAAGGAGATACACCCGCACTCTCTCCATGGTCCGTAACGCGTCCGCGTAAAGAGACGCATTCGCATAGCATATGGCCTTGGATCGAAGGGCCCTGAAAATAGTTTCCGGATCATCAGAACCGGACACGACCCTCTCCCACCGGAGGGCTTCCCCCAGCGGATCGTCTTCATCGCCATGATCCTGCGCGTCAGCGGAAAACGGAACGCAAAGGAAGATGCAGATGATAGACAATAGCAGTGTTCTCAGCAGTGATCCTGTCATTGTTCTCTATGCTTACAGACATGTAACTACCATAAATATTCCCGAGATAGAAGGTGGCGCACAACGAGCCGGCCAGAATGCTCCTCCAATCCTTGAGGCCGTGTTTCGTCCAGTTTTCTGCCGTTATCACTCCTAAGGAGCCTACGGTCAGAAAGGCGGCGACTCCCTCTCCTATCCTACCGGCATAGATTTTACCTGCCCCTGGAATGACCGCAGAGGTGAGGGCGGCGACTCCGGCATGCTTTCTCGGAGAGTTAAAGCGCCTTTGGCCTATCTCCGACAGGACTCTCTCGCTCTCTTCAAGGGTATAATCCGAAAAAGTGAACGCGGCGCTATGCCGGAGCCACTCATCTTCCTTCCCACGAAGCAAAGAGAGTCCGGCGGCTTGCAAGGCCGCCAATTCAGCGTAAGGTCCTCCCTCGGCAAATCGACCGGATGACTCCAGAAGGCCAGCTGCCCTGGAATACTCCCCTGCGCTTGAAAGGGAGACTATATTGTAAAAGAATGACTCGGTTCCAAAAGGCGAGTCGGCCGGAATGTTCCCGAAAAGCTCGGAAGCCTGATAAAGTTTCAGATCAGAGAAAAGTACCTTGGCACGAAGGAAGTCAAGGGTGTCAGATGGAGAGTAGTTTCCGAGAACAAGAGTCTTGGCGTCCAGACTTAAATCATTGTCAACCAAGTAGTAAAAGAAGTCATAATCATCTGAGACCGGTTTTGTCCCGCCTTTGGGAAACACCAGCCTGGAAGTGTCAGCCTTCGGGACTTTCGGGACCACCCTGGTTGACACCTTTCCAATCCTGGATGAGGACATGATCCTGTCCGGAAGGCTCCAAAAACCACGAACCTGCCCATGAGCGACCATGGACAAGAATAAAAGGACAAAAAGAATGGGGAGACGGTGCGGCATGGCGGTGTCACTTTCTTCCCGCCGGTTTGTTCTTTACAGGCTTGGCGCCAACTGGCACCTGGAAATCGAACATCGGATCTTGTCCGTCCACTTTGACATCGGAATAGACGGTACGGACAAGGGTGGAATCCTTCTTGGAGGTGTATTGAACGGAAGTGACACGAAGAGGTAACATCATGTTACCGAAGCGGTTATACGAGGAAAGGTACAACTTGCCCACCACGGCGCCACCATCATTGTAATAGGCCAGATAGATAGGCAGAAAATTCTCTTGGACCAACTCGACCTTGGCGACTCCCTTCCCGGGAGCGGAAGGAACATAGGTCCTTTTCACAATGCCACCGCCCTCACGGACAGTGCCGGAGAGCTTGTAGCCATACAACCCGAGTCCCATATCATCTCCCCTGCCTGAAAGGAAAAGATAGAGGATGTCATCCCGGTCACTAAAATCCTCCTTGCGTTCGGAATAGACCTCGTTGGTCTCGGGAATGTAAATATTGAACTCCCCGTTAGGATTGGTTACCGTGTAGTAACGATAAGGGGAGTCGAACACCTGGATAAGGCGACCTGCGGAGGTACAATAGACCTTGCTGGCTACGGTGGTCACCTTGCCCGAGTATAAAGTTTTCACCTCCACCCCAGCCGAGACTCGCCGTTGGGCGAAAAGGCTTGGGATGGAGATGAGAATAAACGCTGTTATCAGCAGCCCGCGCGGCATTAGCCCCACATGAAGAATGAGGTGTTGCCGCAGTATCTGGCGATCGAGTCATCCTCCACCGTGGCGACAATCTCAACGATCAGATCCACAAACGGTACAATTCCGAATATGCCTCCGAATGTGAAAGTGTAGATCGCCCACATCCACGGACGTGTGCCCATATAGTGACGATGGATGCCGAATCCTCCAAGGAAGAAAGTGAGGAGGATAGCGCCCACAGGGCTCTTACCTGCGGAAATGGATGCGGAAGCAGGCAGTGCAGCGGGAAGCTGGGCGGGAATCTCGGCGAGTAAATCAACGGTAGAAACCTCGACAGCACTCTCGATGGCATTGTCAACAGAAGCCTCGTCGAGCTTGTAAGAAGCCGCTGAGGCGACAGTCGTGATCGCGAATAAAGCGACCATTGCAATCAGTAATCTCTTCATAACAATAAAGGTTTTTAACACACAAATATAACCTTTTTCCGGAATATATCCCATCACAAGCCCTCAATTCTGTCAAGGAAGCGATAGGATGCGGCCTCGGAGAGGAACTGCGGCTCAATGCTCTCAGTCCCCTCAAGATCCGCGATCGTCCTCGCGACTTTCAGTATCCGTGAATATGCCCTGGCCGACAGCCCGAGCTTGTCCATCAGCTTTTCCATCAATGATTTACACTCCCCCTCAAGGGGGCAGTATTTCTCAAGCAGGCGGCCGCTCATCTCGGCGTTCGTGAATATTCCCTCGCCTTTGAAACGGTCGCTTTGGATGGCCCTTGCCTTGAGAATCCTGCCCGCGACCTCAGCGCTGGACTCCCCTTTTTTTCTTCCGACAAGTTTCTTAGTGTCAACCGGGTGGAGCCAAAGTTGGATGTCTATCCTGTCCATAATAGGGCCTGAGAGCTTGGAAAGATAGCCTAACCGCTGGCCAGGAGTGCAACGGCACCGGTCCCCTTCACCGTAATAGCCACAAGGACAGGGGTTTGACGCTGCCACAAGCATGAATGAGGCTGGATATTCCAACTTGGACCGTAGCCTTGAGATTGTCACTTTCCGGTCCTCCATCGGCCCACGGAGGGCCTCCAGGACGGATTTCGGCATCTGTCCATATTCGTCAAGGAATAAAATCCCGTTGTGGGCGAGGGTGACTTCGCCGGGACGGATGTCCTGTCCAGCTCCGCCACCGATCACAGCCGGAAGCGAAGCGCTGTAATGAGGCGACCTGAACGGCCGCTCATGGATCAATCCGAGCCTTGATCCCTTATACCCATAGACCGAATATATCTTGCTGGTCACGATCGACTCCTCCTTTGTCATCGGGGGAAGGATTCCCGCCATTGCCTTGGCCAAGGAACTCTTGCCGCTCCCAGGAGGACCGATCATAATAAGATTATGCCCACCGGCGGCCGCTATCTCCGCACCTCGTTTAGCGCTCTCTTGACCGATTATTTCCGAGAAATCCATTATCTCGGATCTGGCCCCTTCGACAAGCCCAGGGACCGTTTGGTGAGCCTGTCCCGTTTGGTGAGCCTGCCGAACCACAGGGACCGGGGAACGGAGACTCTGATAAAGGGATGTGTTCCATACCAGCAGCTCGCTTGTGTCTTCCTTTTCCTCCAAAACCGCCAAGACCTCGAGCAAGTTCCTCACCCCGTAAATCTCTATCCCTGAGCACTCTGTGGCTTCCAAAGCCGACTCCAGAGGCAGCACGCAGCCCTTTTTCCCAAGAGACGAGGCCAAATCAGCTATCGGAAGAGCGCCTTGAATCTC
>OMQO01000096.1 GCA_900313275.1 uncultured Bacteroidales bacterium | reverse complement strand
ATCGCGAAGAAGACCGGCGCTTCCATAAGGACCCAGCCGATACGGTTGTCCACGCTGGGGCCCCATTTGGGCTGGTAGAACTTGCCGTAGCCTGCATCTATGAAAAACAGGCAGACAAATACCACCACGGCTATCGCCGCCATCACAATAAGGAACAGGTTGAACGCATGGAGAGAGATCATATTCTTATCTGATCTATTTTATCCTGACAGGTCGGCCGGTTCGGGCGCTTTTGACAGCGGAAGAAAGAATCTCAACGACGATGAGGTTGTTCTCAAGTGAGGAAAGGTCCGTCGGTGCTATCGTAATCTCCCCTCTCACAGCAGCTTCCAGTAAATGGTAAGGATTATCATGCGGAGCGGCGAGAGCTGGGGCATCAGTCCACTCTCCCTTCTTCGTTCCTTCAACCCTGGTAGAATTCGCTTGGTAAAGAAGCCCATCATGACCATAGACGAACATGTCTTTGCGGTCATAAGGCCAGCACCAGGACGCGTTGATCTCCACGGTCGCGCCGGGATATTGAAGCACGATAGTGGCATCGTCATCGACCTTTGGATAAACTGACGGTTTATTGTGCTGGAGGACGGCGTAGACAGTCTCAGGCTTCTTTCCGCCCATAAGCCATGTGGCGAGGTTAGCCCCATAGCAGCCGAAATCCATCACAGCGCCACCTCCGTCGAGGATGGGATCAGTAAGCCATTCCAAAAACCGATTGCTGCAACCAATCTCAACAGGCCCCTGATGGCCATCGTAAATCTCAATCTTGAATATGCCTCCGATCTTTCCGGCATCCACTTGAGACTTCACATAATGGTTGGAAGCGTACCATGTGGTCTCGTAGTTCGTAAGGAGAAGAATACCGTGTTTTCTGGCCAAATCAGCCATTCTCTTGGCGTCCTTATAGGTCGTTGCCAACGGTTTCTCAACCATGACGTGAATTCCTCTGGGAGCGCAAGCCTCGACAACGGCAAGGTGCTCCTTGATCGAGCCATATGCCACTACAGCCTCAGGTTTCGTGGCGTCCAACATCCGGCCAATATCCGAATAAAAGAGGTTCTTGGGCAATATATCGCTCAAAGAGTTGTCATTAAGGTAACGTGGATCGGCCTCCCAGATGCCCACAACCTGTATGTCACCCTGCCTGAGTTGAGAGACCACGCCTCCGAGATGACCATGAGTCACACCGGCGACAGCTATTCTGAAAGGCTCTTTAGCGGCCAGAGCCGTTTGAAAAGCAGCCAGAAAGACAATGGCCGCCATGATTGATTTAAGATGTCTGATGCTCATAAGGTATTGTCGTTAAGTGTTATGTAATAAACATCCTCCTGGGATTCAAGCCGATCCGGCAGGAGGATGTAAATAATGTCTTCACGCATCTAGAACCTAGGCCTCTGTTGGGGCTGGACCGGCTTGACTGGAATCCTTCCAGGATCGTCCGCCGCGCAAACAGCCAACCAAGCCACGATGGTGGCATCAAGAGTGAGGTCGCCTAATGAGAGGCGCTCATAGGTGTCCATGATCGTGTGGTAGGTGCGGTTGTACTCAAGAGGATCCTGAATGAACTGGTATGCCGGCAGACCGGCCCTCAAGAAGGACACATTGACAGTCGAACCTGTGTTCCCCGGAGATAAGTAATTGAATCGCAAGGGCTCAATGTACTTCATCCAAGCCTCGATGAACTGGAAAGCGGCATCGTTGTTCTCCAGATATATTCCCCTGAAACGGCCGGAACCGTTGTCCATATTGAGGTACAGGGCGAACTTGTCGAAGCCAGGGAGCTTCTTCTCATCCTTGAAGAGATATTTCTGCATGTAGCCTCTTGATCCGAAGAGACCCTGCTCCTCACCACCCCACAGGGCGATGCGGATGGTCCTCTTGGGCTTGACGCCAACCGTCTGGAGGATCCTCATAGCCTCCATCATCACGATGCAACCGGAAGCGTTGTCCGCGGCACCGGTACCACCGTGCCATGAATCCAGGTGGGCTCCGATGAGGACTATCTCATCCTTCAATTTAGGATCGGTGCCAGGGATCTCGGCGATGACGTTGTGGACTTCCTGGTCATCAGTGAACTTGTTGATGAGCTCGAGTTCCATCTCAACCTTCTGTCCACTCTCGATCAGACGGACCATGCGTCCGTGGTCCTCGATCGGCATGACGATCTCCGGAACCGGCTCAGGATCACCGACTTTATAAGAAGCGCCAGTTCCGTTCGGCACATTGAAAGTGCCCCTGCCGGTCACGACGCAAAGAGGTTTCTCAGTGGCGAGGAGCTCATTGGTGAGATTCAGAAGCTCCATGTAAGATGCCCTGTCGAAGGGGATTCCACGCCTTCCGCCGCCTCCGGGAGGCCCCATCGGGGATGTCCGGGCGTTCACCTGGCGGTCAAGGGCCAATTCCTTAAGCTCAGCCTCGGTGTAACGCTTCGCTAGCGGATCGAAGCCGACAGTGTAGGTCTGGGTCGGGGCGCGCAGGAGAATCTTGCCAGCTATCTTGCCCTTATATTTATCAATATCCTCTTTCTTCTGGACATCGAAAACGACGCACTCCCCTTTCACGAGGCCGTCAGTGCTTCCTGTCCAAGCTTTCGGATTGACTGAGAAAGCGCAATAATAAGGAGAGGTCATGGCCGCGTAAGTCTTGACCACATCCCAGCCTCCTCTGGGGAACTCAGAGGCGAACTCCGTCCTCGGGTTGGCTAGGCCAAACTCTCCAAGTTTCTCAACCACAAGGCTTTCCGCCCTACGCTTCTGCTGGGAAGCGGTGAGCCTGGAGCCAAGGTAATCTGTCATGAACTGGGCGATCTCCTCAATCTTAGAGTTGTTAAGACCCTCGTTCTTGATCTTGGTGGCGAGTTCAGGAGATTGGGACACCTGAGCCCGGACGAGCGTGCCGCCAAATACCATGGCGAGCAGCGGGAAAACTAATAATACTTTTTTCATTACGATAATATAAGTTCGTTGAGGTAACAAACTTACACAAAAAAAAGTATTTATCCACAAATATGCCCAGGAATTGTCACTTCAAAAGGCAGTCGGGCACAATCTAGCGCTTTACCATAAGCCGAAGGTCTTACCTGTGAACAAGGCATCAATGTCAGAAATCTCTTCCTCCGAGAAGTATCTGTTTTCCAATGACTTGAGATCATCCTCAATCTGGGCTACAGAGCTTGCTCCGATGATGACGGAAGTCACTCTCGGGTCAGAGAGCAGCCACGACAGGGACATTTGCGCGAGGCTCTGCCCGCGACGAAGGGCGATATCGTTCAGCCGCGTCAGAGCATCCAGAAGTTCAGGAGTCAATACCTCCGGCTTCAAGGAAGTTTTCCTGGCCATCCTGGAGTCAGCCGGGATTCCGTTAAGGTACCTTCCTGTCAGAAGTCCTTGCTGCAGGGGTGAGAATGAGATAAATCCGACTCCCTCTCCGTATGACAAATCAATCAGTCCCTGGTCCTGTGGCCTCCGGTCAATGATATTGTAGCGATCCTGATAAAGGAGGCAAGGGACATCATGCTCTGCCAGATAGCGGTAAGCCTTGGCCGCCTGCTCTTTCGGGTAGCGGGACAGTCCGACGTATAGAGCTTTCCCTTGCCTTACTATGTCCACCAGGGCCTGCATAGTCTCCTCCAAAGGAGTGGCAGGGTCGAAACGGTGGGAATAGAATATGTCCACATAGTCCAGGTTCATTCTCTTGAGGCTCTGGTCGAGGCTGGCCATCAAGTACTTCCGTGATCCCCAGTTGCCATAGGGTCCTGGCCACATGTCCCATCCGGCCTTGGAGCTTATGAACAACTCGTCTCGGTATGGCTTGAAGACACTGGCCATCAGATGGCCGAAATTCTCCTCAGCGGTGCCATATTCAGGACCGTAGTTATTGGCCAGGTCGAAATGGCAGATTCCGTTGTCGAAAGCGTGACAAGCCATGGCTTTGACATCCTCGAAAGGCTTGTGGGAGCCGAAGTTGTGCCACAGGCCGAGGGACAGGAGTGGCAATTGGATGCCGGAGCGGCCGCAACGGCGGTAATCCATTGATTCATAGCGCCCTGGAGAGGCAGCATAAACAGGTGCGATCATAATGATGTATTAAGTGTTAAATAATATTCAGGAATATAGTCACAACCGTGGTGTTGATGATATCGACGAACATTGCGCCGATTATCGGCACGATGATGAAAGGATTGACGGCGTAGCGGTACTTGAAGCAAACGGCTGACATGTTGGCCATAGCGTTGGGAGTGGCTCCAAGACCGAAACCGCAAAGGCCGCTAACCAGCACAGCCGAATCATAGTCCTTGCCGAGCGAAGGAAAAGCCACGAAATAGGCGAAAAGCGCGATGAAAGCCACCTGCGCGATAAGAATCACGCATAGGGGGAGCACAAGACTTGCAAGTTCCCAAAGCTTCAGAGTTGACATAGCGATTCCAAGGAATATGGAGAGGGCTATATCTCCCAGCGAGACAATCTTACTCATCGCTAGAACATCCTTCCCTTTCGCCAAGGGCTCCGTGATGTTACGGATAAGGCAGGCGGCAATAAGGGAACCGAAATAGGTCGGGAAGGTTATTCCAGTGAGAGCCAGCAACTTACTGAGGCACATTCCAAGCGCCATGGCCAAGATCAGAAGATAGACCGCCCAGGAATATTCCCGGAAAGTCTTCTCCCCCGACTGCGGCCTTTCGATCTTGGCCTCCGGGGATGCTTCGCTGCCCTCTATGCCCGTCACCACATCCTCCGAATGGGACTCCTCCGCCAGTGAGCGGCGACGGATGATGAGTTCGGCCAATGGACCTCCAATCATAGAGCCGGCGACAAGTCCGAAAGTGGCGCAGGCCATGGTTATAGATTGCGCTCCCGTCAACCCCAGACTTTCAAGCAGCGGCGAGAAGCCTCCGGAAGTACCGTGTCCGCCAGCCATGGGGATTGAACCGGAAGCCATGCCGAGAAGCGGGTCAAGACTCATCAGTTTTGCTGCCCCGACTGAGATCAGATTCTGCGCGATAATCAGGACGGTGACGAGCAAAACCATGATAACCAACGGCTTCCCACCTTTCTTGATCGCCCTGAAGTCGGACTGGAAACCGACAGAGGTGAAAAAAAGCATCATGCTGACATCCCTGATGGTCCCGTCGAAAGAGAACTCCACTCCGAGGAGACTGAAACAGCCCAGAGTGAGCAAGGAGATGAGGATTCCTCCTGAGACAGGAGCCGGGATGCAAAAACGCTTCAGAAAAGGGATGGAACGGGTGAAAAACATTCCCAGCAGCAAGGCGAGGACACCCACACCCGCTGTCTGGAACATGTCGAGAGAGACTAATTCGCGCATCTTCAGTTGAATTGTCGTGAATATCGGAAAAATTTTTTAATTTTGTAACCCGTATTTATAACAACTCTCTTTTTATGAAATACGGGTTCGACAACGGGAAATACATCAAAATCCAATCAGAGCGTATTAAAGAACGTATCGCAAAG
The DNA here is from genome assembly GCA_900313275.1 of uncultured Bacteroidales bacterium. Classification (GTDB taxonomy): domain Bacteria; phylum Bacteroidota; class Bacteroidia; order Bacteroidales; family UBA932; genus Cryptobacteroides. The sequence continues at coordinate 2,769 of OMQO01000096.1, read as the reverse complement.
TTCGGCGACAAACTTTACATGGAGTTCGGTGGCAAGCTGTTCGACGACTATCACGCCAGCCGCGTGCTTCCAGGATTTGAGCCGGACAGCAAACTGAAGATGCTGATGCAGATGAAGGATGATGCCGAGATCATCATAGTGATCAGTGCCGTGGACATCGAGAAAAACAAGATCCGCAGCGACCTCGGAATCACCTACGATGTGGATGTTCTGCGCCTGAGGGACGAGTTCCTTGACAGAGGTCTGGCGGTCAACAGCGTTGTCATCACCCATTTCAACGGACAGGCCAGCGCCGAGGCTTACCGCAAGCGCTTGGAGAATATGGGAATCAGAGTCTATTACCACCATACTATCGAGGACTATCCGAACAATGTGGCCCTCATCGACTCAGACGAAGGATTCGGCCGGAATGACTATGTCGAGACCACAAAGCCTCTGGTGGTGGTTACCGCTCCCGGGCCTGGCAGCGGCAAGATGGCCGTCTGTCTCAGCCAGCTCTATCAGGAGAACAAGCGAGGGATCAAGGCCGGCTACGCCAAATTCGAGACATTCCCCATCTGGAACATTCCTTTGAATCATCCGGTCAACCTGGCCTATGAAGCCGCCACCGCTGACCTGGAGGATGTTAATATGATCGATCCCTTCCACCTTGAGGCTTATGGCGAGACCGCTGTCAACTACAACAGGGATGTGGAGATATTCCCGGTCATGAACGCCTTGTTCGACGACATCTACGGCTTCTCCCCTTACAAGTCCCCTACCGACATGGGTGTCAACATGGTAGGCCACTGCATATGCGACGACGAAATCTGCCGTGAAGCCTCCCTGCAAGAAATCATAAGGCGCTATTACACAGCCGTTTGCAACTTCGCAGACGGAAAAGCCACAGAAAGCGAGGTCAACAAGCTTGTCCTCCTCATGAAAAAGGCAAAGATCACAACCGCCTACCGCAAAACGACCATCGCCGCAAAAGAGAGAATGGAGCGCTCGGGGCTTGCCGCGGCTGCCATAGAGCTTGATGACGGAACAATCCTTACCGGCGAGACCAGCTCGCTGCTCGGCCCAAGCGCCGCCCTGCTCCTGAACTCCCTCAAGCATTTGGCCGGAATAGCCCATAATGTGAAGTTAATCCCTCAGACGATGATTGAGCCCATCCAGAAAACAAAGGTAACCTACCTCCATGGCCGAAACCCTCGTCTTCACACTGATGAGGTCCTCGTCGCTATCTCGATGATGAGCCTTATCGATGAGAACTGCAAGATGGCTCTCGACCAGCTCCCGAACCTCGCCGGAGCACAGGTCCATTCGACTGTGATGCTAAGTGAGGTGGACCGCAAGACTTTCAGCAAGTTGGGAATCGGCGTGACCTGCGATCCTGTGCGGAAACTCGCCCAGCGGGAGAAAAGTGTTTGATCGGCGTTGAATATCTCACATATTTGTTCAATAAATAATTAAAACTGAAGAAGATGAAGAATACAGCGATGAAAATCATGGCGGCCGCGGCAGCCATCCTTCTCCTTGCCGGATGTTGCGGCAAGAAAGAAACCAAGACTGTTTTTCCCAAGAAGCTCCCTGTCGGAGTGCAGCTTTACAGCGTCCGCACTGACCTCGAGGCTGACTTCTATGGTACTCTTAAGAAAATCAGCGAGATGGGCATTGTCGGAGTCGAGTTCTACGGCGAGTACTACGGCAACCCTGTCGTCCAGGTGAAGCGCTGGTGCACTGAGCTGGGCCTCGTTCCCTTCTCGAACCATGTTCCTTTCGACCAGATGATCAATGACATCGACAAGGTTATCGAGGAGAACACCATCCTTGGAGTCCAGTACATCGTTTTCCCTTACATGGATGAGGCAAGCCGCCCAGGAGTTGATCCTGAGCAGTTTAAGCAGACTGTAGCGAAGATTGGTGAGGTCGGTGCGAAGGTCCGCGAGGCTGGATTCCAGCTCCTCTACCACAACCACGATTTCGAGTTCGTGAAGCTTCCTGACGGAAAGATAGGCTACGACGAGTTATTCGCCAACAACAGCCGCGAGAACCTCCAGAACGAGCTGGACGCCTGCTGGTGCGACTATGCCGGCTACGATGTCTGCGAGTACTTGAAGAAATACGGCAATGGCGGCACCCCTATCATCCACGCCAAGGACTACAAGCTCGAGGGCAAGCTGAGCTCAGCCCCTTACGCCCTCATCGGTGTCAACACCGACAACTCGATGAAAGATGAGGGCGGCTGGTTCGAGTACAGGCCTATGGGTTCCGGACAGATGGACATGGAGAAGATCATCCTCACCGCCATGGAGACCGGCGTCAAATGGCTATGCATCGAGCAGGACGAGCCCAGCATGGGTCTTGACCGCCTCGGCGGAGTCGCCAAGAGTGTCGAGTGGCTGAAGTCCAAGGACTTGATGTAATACTTACAAGAAAGAAAAGAACTACTTCTTGCCGATAATATCCGCCCGCCAGGTGACTCCGACTTCGAGGTTATTCTTGCGGGCGGAATTGTCTCTGTAGTAAACGGCGTGCAGCCTGAGGTTGTCCTTGCTGAGAGGGAACCACTCGAGGCCCGCACCAGCGTAGAAATATTCAGTGCCGGGAGCGATCACGAGGTCGTAGGCGCGGCCCTTTGAATCGATATTGCGGGCATTATTGAACTCATAGCCGGCCTTGCTGCAGATGTTCCAATTGCCGACGCTCCAAATGAACTTGGAAATGAAGGACATATCCGTACCGAGGAAGCCTTCCTGGCCAAATCCGGCCCGGTTCATGACATCC
>OMQO01000041.1 GCA_900313275.1 uncultured Bacteroidales bacterium | reverse complement strand
GGGCCTCCAGGCCGTCATACTGCGGGGTGAAACCGCACTTGGAAGCGGTGTTGACAATCATCAGCACCTTGCCTTCGAACTGGGCGAAGTCCACTTCCGCGCCCTTGTTGTTCAAGGCCTTGAAATCATAAATCTTTGCCATATCGTTGTGTTTATTAATCGTTTACCAATATGCAAAAATACAATAATTATTCTATTGTACAACTACGCCACTACAGGATTCCCCTCTTTTTTCTTTGCTTGTGAAGATGATCTTTTTCATATCTATTTCCTTTTTTGCAAATTATAGTAATAATGCGCGATATCGGGCGAAAATAAATGATAATGTTTAATTGTCGCCCACTATCTCGCAATTTATGCCAGAAAATACAATGTACAAACAATATGTAATTCAATACAAATCTGACAGATAGCGTCGCGCCATCTGTTGGAAATCAAACGGACTTCCGGATCAGCGCGAATTGATCCAAATACTTATTCAATGAGACAAGTTCAGCAAGGTCGCGGGAAAGGAAAGCCGCGCAGAACAATTCCCGGAAACGGCAGAGTTCCTCCAAAAGTGCGCTTCTTTGTGAAGGGGAATCGGCCCTGCCATATTTGATGGTAAGGTCGATGAGTTCCTGCGCTCGGGCGAAAGCTCCCTCCGCGCGATGGTCCTTACCGGCCTCCAGCGCTTTCTGCACACGAGACGTTTCGCTGCCGATGTTGGCCATCTGCTGCGGGAAAGTCAATTCGGCCCAACGGCCGTTTTCCAATGTCGTGTGCTGCATTCTATCCGATAATGAATTGTGATACAATCTTTTCAATCGCTTCCTTAATCTCAGGGTTGGATATCACGCGGGAAGGATTGCCCTGCCAGGAGCGGATGTTGATGAGCGAGTCGTACTCGATGAAATCATCTCCCTCCTCATCGGGATACAGGTTGAATCCCCACAGGTCCTCACCGGCAGAACCATTTTCCAATAGCAGACGCTCCAAATCCGCATGCAGTTCGGCATCAATGGCCAATAGCCCCTGTTTCACATCAGCGACACATTTGATCATATCCCCGAACGTATTCTCTGCCAGAGCAGCAAGCTCGGCTCGTGTTATGGCTGTCTGAAGAATCTGCATGGTGTGCGTTTTCACAAAGGTAATAAAAAAAGAGGAAATCCTTTCGGAAATCCTCTGTAGTAGACCAAACACTCCGAATCTCGAACCTCCGATTTCTGGAAGGGGCGTTGGAGATTCAGAGGTTTATAGATTATTGCGAAAAAGGTGATTAACATTTTGTTATTAACATACTGTTAATTATCTTTGCGAAAAAGATACGGCCATGCTTGAGAATCCCTTCATCTTGGAACCTTTTAAATCCAAGGCCTATTTCTGCGACAGAGAGAAAGAAACGGAGGAAATCATCCGCAATATTACAAATGGGCGGAATACGACGCTTATCTCTCCCCGAAGACTGGGAAAAACCGGCCTCATTTTTCGGGTGTTTGATGAGATGAAAGAAAGAAAACTGCCCTATGAAACCATCTATTGCGACATTAGCGATACCCTTTCCATCGAAGCGTTCATCAAGGTGATTTCCGAAGCAGTCGTCGGCAGACTCGTAAAACAGCAGAAGATTACAGCTTTTTTCAAGACACTGAAGAGCGTCAGTCCTTTGCTTGGCATCGACCCGCTGACCGGTTCTCCTCAAGTGTCGTTTACTTTTGCGGATGATAACCAAAAGCAAAGTACCCTTAAAGAGGTCTTGGGCTACCTTGAGAGTTATCCGCAGATGGTCGTGCTGGCCATCGACGAGTTCCAGCAAATCCGGGAATACGGAGATGTAAATATGGAAGCGATTCTGCGGAAGCATATCCAGCACCTGCATAATGTCCGTTTCATTTTTTGCGGAAGCAAGAAACACACGATGACCGATATGTTTACCAACGCCAAGAAACCGTTCTACGAAAGTACGGCCTTTTTATATCTTTCAAAGTTGCCTATACAGGTTTATTCGGCTTTCATCAAGGAGAAATTCGCATTGGCAGGGAAAACCATCGACGATGATTCCATCGGCTTTATCATTGAATGGACCAAAGATCATACTTATTATACGCAACGCTTGTGTAATGAGGTCTTTTCCTTATCCGGGGAAGCCATTGGCCGGAAAGATATCGTGACGGCCATCCAAACGATTCTGGACTCTGAGAGAGATCGCTTTCAGGAAATCCGCCGGCTGGTTACCCGCTCCCAATGGAAGATGTTGGCGGCCATTGCCATGGAAGACAGCGTCTCGCAGATTACCTCCGCCGCTTTCCTTTCCAAGTACAAGATCTCTTCCGGGCCAACAGCGTTAAGAAACATCAAGGCCCTGATAGACAAGGAGCTGGTATTGGCGACAACTACTGAAAACGGAACCGGGTACTCAGTCTATAATGTCTTCTTGTCCCGTTTTCTTGCGAATAACATTCAACACTTGCGGCCATGAGTTATAAGTCTCTATTGTCTTCTGTGTGTCTTATAATCCTCTTTGTGGCATGCAGTGTGCGTGAATCCTGGCCGCCTAAGACAACAGGACCCAATCTTCCTGTCCGTTATTGTGATATCAATAAGGAAGACAAGGACAAAACGATTATCGGTTATGCCTTGGTTGATACCTCAGCCGTGAACTGGTTGGTTTCAATCTGGGTGGAAGGTGCCTGTGTTTACACCCCGGTCTTATCTGATATTCGAAAGGCAGAACGGATTCTTCAACGAGCGTATCCTTCTGTTCAAGAACGCGCCTATCACAAGGATGGTCACTTGTATGAAGAAGGCGGCCTGAGAAACTACGCGAGACAATATGTATTTATGAAAAGCCCCGAGGGAAAGAAGTTCGTTTATGTGAACTTCGTCCTTCTACGCTGGTCCGACCTGGAAGATAAGGAGGCCCCTTTTTATGATCCGAATGACATGGACACTCCTCCGCCACCGCCACCAACCCGTTTTACACTCAGCCGTAATTGGCTTAGTGTTGATGATGGCGGAGATGGTTTTTGGCGCGCTATGCTGGACCTGGAAGATGGGATCGTAGAGAGGTTGTTTATCAATGGGCCGTAATCCTGTTTGGCGTAAAAAACATCATTACCTAAAAGCAGAAGAAGGCAACTCACTTTTGAGTCACCTTCTTCTGCTTCGTAGCGGGGGGAGGACTCGAACCTCCGACCTCCGGGTTATGAGCCCGACGAGCTACCGACTGCTCTACCCCGCGGTGTTATTTGGGACTGCAAAGGTAGGAATATTTCGGTAAATCGCAAAAAAATTTCACCTTAAAGCGCCAAGAAATCCATAATGGACTCTATATCAGCCTTTTCGAAAACTTTCTGCTCACCGGAGACAAGATTCTTGACGTTAATCTTCCCGGCCTCCATCTCGTTGGCACCCGTAATTGATAAGAACGGAATGTTCTTGCGGTCGGCATAGTCAAACTGCTTCTTCAGTTTCGAGGACTCAGGATAGACTTCAACAGCCACTCCCCTATCCCTCAGTGCCTTAGCGACCGGCAAGACATACCTGGCCTCGTCCACACCCATATTGGCGAAAAGCAAAGTCGTGGAAGACTTGAGTCCCTTGGGGAACTTATCCAGTCCGCTCAAGACATCATAGATCCTGTCCGCACCGAAACTGATGCCGACACCCGACATTCCAGGAAGGCCGAATATTCCGGTAAGATTGTCGTAACGTCCTCCGCCACAAATGCTTCCGATAGCGAAGTCAAGTGCCTTGACCTCGAAGATAGCCCCTGTGTAGTAGTTAAGTCCACGGGCAAGAGAAAGGTCAATCTCGACAGGAGAACTTATCCCGGCAGCATCGATGAGGCCGAAAAGTTCCTCCAGTTCGTCAAGACCCTTCAGACCTGTCTCGGACACCAAGCCGGACGCTGATCCACCGTTCATCAAAGAACGCATTGAGGCTATCTTTTCGGCAGTCGAGCCGGAGAGGGCAAGGATCTGCTCGATGACAGCTATAGCGCTCTCTGTCAGCCCCTTCTCCCTCATCTCATCCTTGACCGCATCAAGCCCGATCTTGTCCAGCTTATCGATCGCCACAGTGATGTCAACAACCTTGTCAGGGAAACCACAGACCTCGGCAAAACCAGTCAAGACCTTGCGGTTGTTGATCTTGACAAGCACCCGGACATCAAGCAGGGCAAAGACCTTGTCGACGATCTGGACAAGCTCCAACTCATTCAGTTGGGAGTTGGAACCAATGACATCCACATCGCATTGGTAGAACTCGCGGTAGCGACCCTTCTGGGGCCTATCGGCTCTCCATACAGGTTGGATCTGGAATCTCTTGAAAGGGAATGATATCTCGTTCTGGTGCTGGACCACATAACGTGCAAAAGGTACGGTGAGGTCATAACGCAATCCCTTCTCACAGACCTCTTTCGAAAGGGCGACGGAATTGACCGCCCCGTCAGAGTCCTTGAAAGAGTCGAAATTAACCTTCCCAAAAGCGTCACCTGAGTTGAGGATACGGAATAAAAGCTTATCCCCCTCCTCGCCATATTTGCCGAGAAGGGTGGACAAGTTCTCCATCGCCGGAGTGTCGATCTGGGCGTATCCGAACGTCTTGAATACGCTCTTTATCGTGTCGAAAATATAATTTCGGCCAGCCATTTCCTGCTGGCCGAAATCTCTTGTTCCTTTAGGTATTGATGGCTTCATTACAGAATCTGAGCTCCGCAGCCTTCGAGGGCGCCGAAGAGGTCATAAGCCTCGAAGAAAGGATACTTGTTGGCGAACATCGAGACCCTCGTGATCTCCGTGCCTTGCTGGTTGATACCGAACGCCCTGCGCACCTGGTTGGCGGCGGAATTGGCGTTGTAATTGGAAGATGAGACCTTCTCAAGATTGGCGAAGCCCTTCAGGTAAGGCTGGTTGATCTTGGCGACAAAGTCCTCATCGGTCATCTCCACATTGCCGGACTCGTTGATTCCATCGACATCCTCGAACTCGTCGCACCTGACATGGAGCCACATGAAGGACTGTGAAGGGATAATCATATCGGCGACATTCATAAAGAACTGATTGTCAACGACATTAATCTTACGCAAAGCGTCAACCTGCTTATTGGAGTCGTGGTGGGCGAAACTCAAAGCACCGAGGTTGGAGCATCCGAAAATGTTGTCGTGGACATCGCTGTCGACGCGCGCCATGAACTCATATCCATAGCCCATATCTTCCATGATCTTGTCGCGGCACCAGCTGAAAAGAACGGTGTTGTGGTGGAAATCCACATAGCACTCGTTCGCGTCCCTGGTCATCGAGTCAATCCTGCAGGAAGAATAGTTGTTGGCGACAAAAACATTGTTGTAAACCTCCCAGTCGCCACCCTTGCTCATCAACTGGATGCCGAAGTACACAGCGTTGGCGAAAACACAGTTGCGGATGATCAGGTGACCCTCGACATGTCCTGTGACACACTGCCTTTCCTGTGCCGCACCACCAACTGTCTTGACAGAGGGAGAATCGCCGACCATAAGCTTACGTCCGGTGAGGCAGCCCTCTGGCCAACCGGCTACGGGGTCATCACTAGGAGCGCAATAAAGGGCCTGCTCGCCACGGTCAACTGAGAAACCGTCAACCATAACGACTTTGTTGCGGCTTCCTGTCACCTCGAGATTGATGCTGGCCTTCGTGCCGTTCTTGGAGACATGGCTGGGATTTGTCTGGATGTAAGTCTTATAGGAATAAGGATCCCTCTCTGAGAAGTCCTCATTGTAGCCTCCCACGAGGGAGACATATTTCGTGATCTCTATAAAGCCCTGGTCGAGGGTTCCGGTGTAATTACCTTCAGCGACGCAGATAAGATCCCCGTCGCTGGCCTCGTCGAGAGCCTTCTGGACATTCTTCAAAGGAGTCTCGGGAGACTGTCCGTCATTCTTGTTCGAGCCATTAGTGGAGACATACCAAGTCGTTCCACTACCCTTTACTTTAGAACCGCCACTTCTTCCCTCAGGGACACTGGCGGCACTTGATTTGGATTTCTTTGCTGAGGAGTTCCCGGCGGCATTCTTGACACCCTTCTCAACAGACTTCTCAGCCTTGTCCAAAGTATTGTGGACAGCCCTGTCAGCGCCCATCATGATCTTGGTCTCAGCGGCGTTCTTGGCCCTTCTGGCAATGTTATTCAGAATCTGACCGGAAGCCGGAGCCCCTGTGGAGAACAGCAGCGAGGCACCTATGACAAGGGTGGCCATCGCCTTGAGGCTTTTGGTTAAAGAAATGTGAGTCTTCATTTTGAATAGTTTTAATTGTCAATAAAGTCATATTTGACGCAATATACTAATAAAATGTGGATTTGCAAAGGCTATGCCCGTTCTTGCCTGATTTGATTTTTTTAGATAACTTGCGAAGATTTTAAATCCAGCCAAAATGCTATTCCACGAATAATCAATTAAATGACAAATAATATGAGAACTAATGATTTCTTCAAATGGGTGCTGGCCGTCATCGTCGGCCTTATCATCTGGGGCATAGTCAAGGCCATATTCTTCATCATGATGATCGGCTCCTTGGCTGGCTCCGCCGCATCTTCCGGCAGTTCTTCAACCCTGATTCCAAAGGAGGGTGCCCTACTGATGGACATGAGTACCCTCGTGATCACTGAGCAGACCAAGGAGGGAGTCCCTTCCATGTCCATGAGCTCGTTAAATAGCCTGGGTGGCACAATGACTTCTCCTGTAGGTGTTTACGATGCCGTACAGGCCATACACAAGGCCGCTGAGGATCCTGGAGTCAAGTTTATCCTCCTCAAGACCGACAACATGGCCAGCGGCCTGACGAATGTCAGCGAGATCCGCCGCGCCCTGATCGATTTCCGCAAGAGCGGGAAAGCTGTGGTGGCATATGGAGAGGCCTACACATCAGGCACTTACTACCTCGCGTCTGTCGCTGACAAGGTTTACACCACCAGCCACCACGGAGGCAACAACTTCATGCTCGGCCTGGGCGGAAGGATGATATTCCTGAAGGACCTGCTCGACAAGCTTGGAGTCAACTACCAGCTCATCCGCCACGGCAAGTACAAGAGCGCCGGCGAGATGTATGTCAGGAACTCCCCAAGCCCCGAGAACATGGAGCAGAACCAGGTGATGGTGAACTCAATGTGGGAAACCATCGCCAAGGAGACCGCCGAGGCGAGAGGGATCAGTGTCGATTCTCTCAACTATTTCATTGATAATCTTTTGATTAACTTCCCGGAGGACATGGTCTCGCACAACCTTGCCGATGAGGTTCTCACTTTCGAGGGTTACAAGGAAAAGATGGCTGTTCTAGCTGGTAAGGAAAAATACAAGGATGTGAAGTTCATCCCCTTCAAGGACTACGCTACAGCCAAGGTCAAGCCGAACCTGGCCGCCAAGAAGAAAATAGCCGTCATCTACGCCAACGGCAACATCGTTGAGCAAGATGATCCCGACAACATCTCCGGTGACAGGTTCGCCAACATCATCGCGAAAGTCCGCGCCGACTCCACAGTCAAGGCTGTCGTCCTCAGGGTCAACTCCCCTGGCGGAACCGTACTCGCTGCCAGCAAGATCAAGGAAGAAATTGATCTCACCAGGGCCGTCAAGCCGGTCGTGGCTTCTTACGGAGCCTATGCCGCCTCCGGTGGTTATTGGATATCAAATAGTTGCGACCACATATTCTCCAATGCCGGCACCATAACCGGCTCAATCGGTTGCTTCTCAGCGATCCCCGAGTTTGGCAAGACCGTAAGAGATGTCGCCCATATCAACATCGTCCCCGTCAACTCTCACAAACACTCCGACGCTCTCTCCCTGATGCGTCCTTTCGACGAGGAAGAAACTCGTCTGATGCAGGAATATGTCGATGACATCTACGCCAATTTCGTGACCATCGTGGCTGAGGGCCGTGACATGACCTTTGAGGCTGTGGATGAGATCGCCCAGGGCCGTGTATGGACTGGCGCTGACGCGTTGAAGTTAGGCCTCGTTGATGAAATCGGTTCGCTTGAGGACGCTATTGCCTACGCAGCCTCAATGGGCGGAGATCCCGATGTGGCTTCCTGGAATGTAGAGGGTTATCCCAAACCTCTGACCATGATGCAGCAGATCATGAGACAACTCGGCAGTAAGGGTGTTGATCCTGAGGAAGTCGCGGAGAATGTTCTAGCCGGTACTCCTTTTGAGGGAATAGCCAAAAGTTTGCTTGATTGGCAGAGGACTTGGACAAAGGGCAATGGCCAACTGGTGTTCGCCCGCCTGCCGTTCGAGTTTGAGATCAGATAATCCTGATCCGGATGATCGGTCCCTGTGGTTCGACAAGCTCACCAACCTGTCGAAGGGCCGTCAAGGCCACAGAAATATCGACACGATAGCCCAGAAGGGCAAGCACATGGGAGCCTTCGCCAGCGATGACGAGGGCTCTGTCTTTTTGTTCCCGGCCGAATTTCAAGTCATTGAACATGTCGCTCAGCTTCTTCTTGCGGCCTTTCATTCCCAATGGACGCATCCAGTCGCCAGCAATCCATGGGCGCACAGTGAATGGGAAAGAAAGATTAACTACCGTCACCCCTTCAGGTTGCTTTAAATCCTCAATCTCAGCAACTTCCACCTCAAAGCCGACACCCCCGACCACATACTCCCCCGCTCCAGTCACTTCAACAGAGTCATCTTCGAGATTTGCGGTTCTCCCCTCGCCTCCCTGCGCTTCGCGCCCTATCCGGGTAAATGGTCGGCGAGGGGAGAATCCGGACAAAGTTTCTAATGTAATAGAGTTCCGGGAGGTACGGGCGACATGAGTGGCGGAACGGAATTCCTTGCCACTGAAGGTTTTACCACTCTTGATCAATTCAACCATGTCCCCAATGACCGCCTCATTGAACCCATAAGGTTCCAACAACCTGAAGAACAGATATTCCCAATGAGGCAATCGCGACAAATCATCGACCTTGACACAAATCACTCCGGCCGAAGGCGAAGCTCCCACAGTCGACCATTTACCCGGATAGGGAGCGAAGCCTTCGGCCTCCGGAAGATTGGCAGCCACAAAGTCATCTGCGATAGCCTGAACCTGGGAGAAATGGCGCATGTCAGAAGCGAGGGTCTCAAGGAATGACGGATTGACCTTCTCGAATAGCGGAAACACCTCATTTCGAATGAGATTGCGCTTGTAAGCCGAATCAGAGTTAGTGCTGTCCTCTCGCCAATGGATGCCTTGAGAGCGGGCATATTCCAGAATCTCAGCCCTGGAAAAAGAGAGCATAGGCCTGATTAAAAGCGCTTCCGACCCTGGCAACGGAGAAGACTCTCTCATCCCACATAACCCTTTGAGGCCAGTACCACGCAAGAGATTGAGGATCAAGGTCTCGGCATTGTCATTGGCATTATGGGCCACCGCGACCGCACGGTACCCCTCTGTCCCACAAAGCGAGGCGAACCAACCATATCGAAGCTCCCTGGCGGCCATCTCGACACTAAGCCCATGGCTTTTGGCATAGCCGACCGTGTCAAAATCAACTTTCCTATAAGCCAAACCATGATTGCCGGCCCATTCACGCACGAATGCCTCATCGCCGTCACTCTCCTTTCCTCTTAAATGGAAGTTACAGTGAGCCAATGTGATGGAAGACTTGTCCAAGCACTTTAAGAATAAGTCCGCCATCACCATCGAATCGACTCCACCACTCACGGCAAGAAGGACCGCCCCACCACCTTCGGGGAGCAGTCCTTCCAGACATTTATGGAAACGGTCCCGCATGGCAAGGGGATCTATTTCTTGTTTGTGAAAGAATAAGTGAAACCGAACTGCATAGTCTCCTTCAACTGAATAGTCTTGTGACCATTGGGGAAGTCCTCCTCGATGATCAGGACATTGTCATCATAAATCAAGTTGGTGACAAGAGTGAGGGAGAAGTACTTGTTGAGTCTCCACTGGATCGTGTTGTCCCAGTTGACGCGGATGTTCTGCGGATTCTTGAGGTAATTCGAGAACAGGATCAGGTTGCTGTTGACATCGAAATTGTTGTTGATCTTGAACTTGACATTGGTGATCAACTGTGTACCGAAAGCGAAAGTGGCTGGTCTGTAGTACTTTCCAGTGACAAAATAGATCCCTTTATCATCCTTGGCGTCAGGGTAGGTCTCAAGATCCTCGAACTTGTTCTTCCTCGTCATACCATAGTTCTTCCTGAGCTTTTCGATGCCAACCACGGTGGTACTTCCAGTCAAAGGAGCGAAATTGACTGTCAACCACTTGTTTGGCACCCAGGCGATACCAAGACCCAAAGTGACATAGGCGGGAGAAGCGAAGCCAGAGCGTAGGATCCGGGCGTCCTTCCACTGCTTTGGAGTAGGTTCCTCACCTGCCTCCACAGAAGGGGTCGGATAGTTCCAACCACTTGCCAACTGGCTATTGTACACGAAGTTAGCGGTGTAGTTCAGTTTCTCCGTGACCTTATAACCCCAAGTGCTTGTGAAAAGAAGCCTGTCGGCGTTCTTCTGGACGATAGGTTTGTCTTGTGAATAGATGAAACCGTAGTCCAACTCAAGGTGATTGTTCCAATACTTCTTACCCTTGGCCCAGTTGGCGTTGCCGCGGTTGATGCTGGTCAGGGTGTAGTTGTTGTTACCACCAGCGGCCCAGCTGGTAAGATTCATCTGGGCGAAATTCAAGGTAGTTGTGAAATTGTTGGTCCAATACACCGGCTTAGGCGGAACGACCACCGGCTCGGGGGTGTCGGCCAAGGCTTTGGCGGCCTCAGCAGCCGCGGTCTGGGCGTCCTTCTTTGTCTCTTGGGAGAAGGCGCTCACTCCAGCGAGCATTCCCAAAAGCACGAATGAATATTCAAGAATCCGTCTCATAACTACTTTATAAAAAACCGAACTAGTAAGAGATGGCGAAAACCACCCTCTGCTTCGAAGGTTTGCCGGAGAAGATGTCCTTACCCTCCTCCTCGCACACGAAACTGTCCACGGGGATGCACCTGATGGTAGCCTTGGTGGCATCCTTGATCGCTTGCTCGGTCTCGGCCGTCCCATCCCAATGGCAGAGAAGGAACTTGCCGGTGCCTATCTTCTGCTGGAACTCATCCCAGCTGTCGCATTTCTCAACATTCGACGCCCTGAAATCAAAGGCCTTCTGATAAATATTGGCCTGGATGTCGTCCAGCAATGCGGCTATCGACTTGTCCAGTCCTTCGAGAGAGACCGTCTGCTTCTCGAGAGTGTCGCGTCGATGCACCTCGACTGTACCGTTGTCAAGGTCACGGGGGCCCATAGCAAGTCTCACAGGGACTCCCTTAAGCTCCCATTCAGCAAATTTGAAGCCAGGACGAAGGTTGTCGCGGTCATCAATCTTCACCGTATGTCCCTCAGCCTCAAGGGCCTTCTTGAGCTTGCCCATCTCGTCAAGGATCCTTGCCCTCTCCTCATCCGTCTTGTAAATAGGTACCATGACCACCTGGATCGGAGCAAGCTTCGGAGGAAGCACAAGTCCGTTATCATCGCCGTGAGCCATGACTAGAGCACCCATCAAACGGGTCGAGACGCCCCAAGAAGTGGCCCAGACATACTGCATCTGCCCTTCTTTGTCAGTGTACTGCACATCGAAGGACTTGGCGAAATTCTGCCCGAGGAAATGAGATGTCCCGGCCTGAAGAGCCTTGCCATCCTGCATCATACCCTCGATGGTAAGGGTGTCAAGGGCTCCGGCGAAACGCTCGTTCGGGCTCTTGTGACCCACAATCACAGGAAGGGCCATATATTCACGGGCGAACTTGGCATAGACACCGACCATCCTCTCAGCCTCCTCAATCGCCTCCTGGGCAGTGGCGTGGGCAGTGTGCCCCTCCTGCCAAAGGAACTCAGCGGTACGGAGGAAAAGCCTGGTGCGCATCTCCCAACGGACTACATTAGCCCATTGGTTGCACATGATAGGCAGGTCTCTCCAAGATTTGATCCAGTTCTTGTAGGTGCTCCAGATAATGGTCTCGGAAGTGGGCCTGACAATAAGTTCCTCCTCAAGCTTCGCCTCGGGATCGACGACGACACCCTTGCCGTCCGGATCATTCATGAGCCTGTGATGTGTCACAACGGCGCACTCCTTGGCAAATCCTGCCACATGCTCCGCCTCCTTGCTGAAGAATGACTTGGGGATAAACAACGGGAAATAGGCGTTCACCGCTCCCGTCTCCTTGAACATGTCGTCCAGGGCCCTCTGCATCTTCTCCCAAATCGCATAACCATAGGGCTTTATAACCATGCAACCGCGCACCGGTGACTGCTCCGCCAGATCCGCTTTCACAACCAGGTCATTGTACCATTGAGAATAGTTCTCAGCCCTCTTTGTCACTTCTTTTGCCATATCTGAATAATGTTTGTTGTTCTTGCCAAATATTATTATAATTGTACAATATTACATTCGGTACGGATTTTGTTTATTGCGAAACATTAAGAATAAACGCCGCTCCAAATGCGGTAGCGAAGTTACGAATTAATTGTCAAATTATAGGAGATTCAAAAATGAAAACACGCGTATTGCTTTACTTCTCGGCGCTTCTGGCCCTGACATCATGCGGTTCAGCGGCGCGGTACGCCACTGACACCTCCGGCCAGAGGTATCAGGACGGGATCTACTATACATCTGACGCTCAAGCGACAGAAATGGCATCCACAGCCGACCTCCAGGAAGAAACCGACCTGCTGGTCGCTAAGACCCAAAACTCACCGATCTTCATGAAGAGCGGAGAGAAGGTTGACACTTTATTCATCCCCAACAACAAGGTCGCCAAGATAGATTTCAACAAGACTGACAACACCACTTCAGTTTACCTCTACGACAACGGCTGGGACACTTGGGCTGCTTACCAACCATGGTACGCTTCCTCATGGTACTCCTGGTATCGTCCGTATTACTCCTCCATCTACTGGGGCTACAACCCTTGGTACTATGGCGGATGGTATGACCCGTGGTACTATCGTCCGTACTACCACTTCGGTTGGTACGACCCTTGGTACTATCGTCCGTACTACCACTATAGCTGGTACGGCTGGTATGATCCCTGGTTCTACGATCCTTGGTACTATGATCCCTGGTACTACAGTGGCTGGTACTACGGCGGTTGGGGTTATTCCTGGCATCACTATCACTATGGCTATGGCCACGGCTCATATTGGGGCCACGGTGGTGGAGACAGGACCTACAGGCCCAGGATTGCCACAACAGGCTCAACGACAAGAAGCGGAA
>OMQO01000036.1 GCA_900313275.1 uncultured Bacteroidales bacterium | reverse complement strand
GGACGATTTATTTTATTCATAATGCTTTGATATTTCAATTAGTTTAACATTCAACGCAATGCCGTCTTGACCAGCGAAACTGGTAAAACGCAAAGAATATCCTCGATTCTTGTCGCTACCCTTAAATAGTTGACGGCCTTTATATAAGCTTTTATAACGCCGCTTTGCAGCCTCTTGTACTTTTTGTCAGAAGTGCGGCCCGTAGAGTACAGCTCTTCCAACGCCTCGTCATCAAAGAAGATATTCATAGTTCACAACGCAATTATATGGAAAAATTATCACATTCGCAAATTTGCGAACATGGGTATAGCAGAGGTCAAGACTCCAGGCCACGAATTTATCCTGCCTGAGCTTCTATGTCAATAGAAAAAAGTATGAAAGAATGCGAAAATTCGTAAGAAATCTTTAAATTTACTCCTGAAGGGAAAGACCTGATCATATAAGATGAAAACCGGGAAAGTATTAGTTTTAAGTGTTTTAGTAATCATATCTATAAATCTCTCCGCTCAGGAGACACCCAGCCGCCATGCGGTGCCCGGGCAGAGGTACTTGAAGGAGTATTGGAACCAGTCGGAGCTGTATCTTCAGCACCAGGCCTACCAAATGCTGGATCTGGTGGACAAGGCATTGGTCGCCAACCCTCCGGCCAAAGAGATCAATTCCGAGCGCAGGATGGCCATGCTCCTTCTGGACGCGGTCACCCATGAACCCGCTCCGATCGACAACCCGGCCGTCAAGGAGTATCTAGTCACGAGGATGAACCGTGTCATGGAGGATCTCGACAAGCCCCTCAAAGGGCGGAAGTCGCTAAGAATCTATAAATTATACAACTGTGGGATGCTATTCCGGACAAAGGATCTTACTGTCGCGGTTGACCTCAATGGACGGGAAGGAAAGCTTATTCCGGACGAGATCATGCGTAAGATTGTCGGTCACATCGACATCCTTTTCTACACCCACAACCACAGCGACCACATCGATGCCCACGCCAGGGATTTCTGCCACAAGGCCGGAGTGCCGATCTACGCGACCGATGAGATATTCAAGAACGACCTGATGGTCAATCACATCCGCAAGGACGACCTCTACACCTTCGCCGTTGATCTGCCGAAAGGCAGCCTCACGGTCAACGTCCTTCCGGGCCACCAGGACGATGTCCAGAACGACATCTGGATCGTCACCCTGCCCAACGGAAAAGTGGTTGGAGCGACCGGCGACCAATGGCGGGACGAAAGGAAGGATCTGGAGTGGCTGAAAGACATTCATAAGAGGCTCCCCCGAATCGATGCCCTCGCTATGGATTGCTGGATCCACGACTACGACGAGCATGTGGCCGACTTCAATCCCCGCCTGATCATATCCCAGCACGAGAACGAGATCGGTGCCCATGGCATCGACCACCGCGAGTCCTACTGGATGACGATGTTCAAACAAGAAAAAGTCCACCAAAGCCAGGTTCCCTATGTCCTGATGACCTGGGGAGAATGGTATGATTATTAATTGAATATGAAAAAGTTAGTCTTCTTGGCATGCCTTTGCGCGCTCACTCTCGCCTCTTGCGGGAAGAAGGTTCCGGCTTCTGTGCCGGCTGTAATCAAGAATGGGATGATCGAGCTGAAGACCCCGCCCCGGGCTCCTGGCCAGGAGAGCGCTCTCGGCTTGAAATGCGATCCGATCGACACGGTACGCATAGCTTTCGTCGGAGTCGGCGGCAGAGGGACTTCCGCTGTCAGCCGCTACACCCAGATCGACGGAGTCAAGATTGTGGCTCTGTGCGACTTAAAACAGGAACGTCTGGACATATGCCAGAACATCCTGAAGAATGCCGGACTCCCCGCGGCAGACAACTATCTGGGTCCGGAGGCCTATAAGGAGCTCTGCGACAGGGACGACATCGACCTGGTGTACATCGCTACCGACTGGGTGGTCCATGTGCCTATCTCCCTCTACGCCCTTGAGCACGGCCATCATGTGGCTTGCGAGGTTCCGATGATGATGACGATCGACGATTGCTGGAAGCTTGTGGATGCCTGCGAGAGGACCAGAAAGCACTGCATGATGCTCGAGAATTGCTGCTACGATTTCTTCGAGATGTCCGCTCTGAACATGGCCCAGCAAGGCCTCTTCGGAGAGGTTTACCATGTGGAAGGCGCTTATATTCACTTCCTTGCGGAAGATTGGGACAGGAGCGAGACATGGCGCGTTGATTACAACATCGAGAACCGTGGGGATAACTATCCCACCCATGGCCTCGGCCCCATCGCCCAGGTGCTGAACATCCACAGGGGCGACAAGATGGATTATCTGGTCGCCATGGACACCCCTTCCTACAACGGCAAGGTGGCCGCCAAGAAGTTCAGGGACAAGGATTACTGCAAGGACGGCGACCACACGATCAGCCTGATCCAGACGGAGAAGAAGAAACTCATCGAAGTGCAGCATAATGTCTATGCCTACCGTCCATATTCCCGCATGTACCAGCTCACCGGCACTGAAGGATTCGCCAACAAGTATCCTGTGGAAGGCATATCTGTCAAGGGAATAAATGGCCATACCTATGTGCCCAATGAGGTTATGGATTCCCTGCTGACTGCCTACAGGCCGGCTTTCGCCAAAGCGATTGAGGAGAAAGCGAAGTCTGTCGGCGGCCATGGCGGAATGGACTACATCATGGACTACCGCCTGATCTACTGCCTGCGCAACGGGCTCCCTCTTGACGAGGACGTTTACGACGCCGCCGAATGGTCGGCCGTCCAGGAGCTGAGCCGTATCTCATTGGAGAACAATTCGATGCCTGTCCGTTTCCCTGACTTCACAAGGGGTAACTGGGATGTTGTCAAGGGATTCAGCTACGCCGAATAATCGTTTATTGAATGGCCATTCATAATCATTTATTCATAGCCCTTTCGGTCGCCTTTATCGGGCTCCTCGGATGCCAGAGGGAAACCTCCCTCGACGGCTCTTGGGAGTTCGCTCTCGATCCGGAGTCGGCGCTCACGGCGGATTCACCTTTTGATGACAACATCCATCTTCCCGGAACCACGGACCTGGCAGGAAAGGGGCAGGAGCCTGAAAGCAAAAACGAGACCCTGCATCTGACCAGGAAGCATTCCTATGTGGGTAAAGCCTGGTACAGGAGGATGATAACCGTCCCGTTGGCATGGAAGAACAAGGAAATCAACCTGTTACTTGAGCGAACGAAAGCGTCCACCGTGTTTCTTGACGGGAAGGAGACAGGTTCCAGCAATGACATTTCGACTCCGCAGTCGTTCAACCTGGGGCGGCTGAAGCCCGGACGTCATTCGCTCGCGATCAGGGTGGACAATGGTGGCGGGGTTCCGGTGGAGGTCATCAGGAGTTCACACATGTACTCTGAGGACACTCAGACCAACTGGAACGGGATTATCGGGAAGATCGTGATCCAGCCGGCTGGTGCCCCCAAGCCGGTTGGTGAGCCTGTCGAACCACAGGCCCTTCGACAAGCTCAGGGACCGGAGGCGGTTGGTGAGCCTGTCGAACCACAGGGACCGGAGAGACTGGAAATAATTGACAATCAATTCATGGCGGGCGGCCACAAAGTCTTTCTCAGAGGCAAGCACGACGCCTGCGTGTTCCCCAAGACCGGCCACACCCCAATGGACAAAAACACCTGGCTCGACTACCTCGGGAAGTGCCGGGATTACGGCATAAACCATGTCCGATTCCACTCCTGGTGCCCTCCCGAAGCCGCTTTCGAAGCCGCTGACGAACTGGGAATCTACCTTCAGCCGGAACTTCCCTTCTGGGGAACTCTTGAAGGCGATGAGCTGCTGGTCTTTCTCAAGAAAGAGGGCCTCAACATAGTCCGGACCTATGGCCACCACCCCTCATTCGCCCTCTTTTCCCTCGGCAACGAACTCTGGGGTGAACCGGAAGTCATGAGGGACCTTGTGGAGACATTCCGGGCCGAAGCCCCGCATATTCTTTACACCAACGGCACTAACGCCTATCTCGGCTACCATGGCTATGTGGACGGGATGGATTTCCAGGCGACTTGCCGCACCGGTTGGGAGCCTTATGAGGAATATTCCAACCAGGTCAGGAGTTCGTTCGCATTCTGCGACGCGCTGGACGGAGGCATCCTCAACCATTTCTATCCCGGCACCAGAAGGAACTTCTCCGAGGCCCTTCGCCTCTCCCCCGTGCCTGTGATCAGTCACGAGACTGGCCAGTTCCAGACCTATCCGGACTATTCCGAAATTGAGAAGTACACCGGTCCGCTCGCGCCATATAACCTGATGGAATTCCGCCGCAGGTTGGAGGAGGCAGGCATGGCCGACCAAGCCGAAGACTTTCATAAAGCTTCCGGGCAGTGGGCTGCCAGACTCTATAAGGCAGACATCGAGATGTGTCTTCGCACTCCTGGCCTGGGAGGGTTCCAACTGCTTGATTTGCAAGACTATCCTGGTCAAGGCTCGGCTTATGTCGGTCTGCTTGACGCCTTTATGGACAGCAAGGGAACCGTTGACCGGGAAGACTGGCTGGGATGGTGCTCGGAGGTTGTCCCGTTAGCTGAGTTCGACAAATATTGCTGGACCGCCAAAGAGCAGTTCAAGGCCGGAATCAAGATTGCCGATTTCAGCACCCAGCCGATCAAGGAGGTGACCTGGACGCTTGGTCTTGACGGTGCCGATCCCTTCGCCGGAGGCAGTCTGGCCTGTCCTGCCGGGGAGGGCCTCCTTGATGTCGGGGAAATCGGGTTCGACCTTTCTTCTGTGAGAGCGCCGGTCCAGGCCAAACTGACTGTGACCGCCATTGCCGGTGATCTTGAAGTCAAGGAATACCGCAACTCCTGGCCAATCTGGATCTATCCGGCCGACAACCGACCCGACAAGTCCGGCATCATTGTCACCAAGCGACTCGACAAAGAAACCCTCGCCGCTCTTGAGGCTGGGGGCAAGGTCCTGCTTATGCCCACCGACACAACCGGAACTGTCGGCGGACTATTCCAGACTGACTACTGGAACTATCGGATGTTCAAGAATATATGCGAGAGCAACGGAAAGCCGGTCTCCCCTGGCACACTCGGGATCTTGACCGATCCGGATCATCCGCTGTTCAAGGAGTTCCCGACCGAGAGCCACACCGACTGGCAATGGTTCCCCATCCTTAAGGCCTCCCGCCCGGAAATCATTGATTCACTTGAAGATGCGACTCCGATTGTCCAGGTGATTGACAACATCGAGCGGAACCACAAACTGGCCCTCATCTACGAGAAGACCGTCGGTAAAGGCAAACTTCTCGTATGCCGGGCCGACCTTGAGTCAGTCCAGGAATATCCGGAGGGCCGTCAACTCCTGAAAGCCCTCCTGGACTATCTGCGTTGATTATTTCTGAGGAACCGGACGGAGATCCAGACCGAGCTCATCGAGCTGGATCTGGTCGATCTCTGACGGGGAGTCGATCATAACGTCGCGGCCCTGATTGTTCTTCGGGAAGGCGATGAAGTCCCTGATGGACTCCTTGCCAGCGAAGAGGGTGCAGACGCGGTCGAATCCGAAGGCAAGACCTCCGTGAGGCGGAGCGCCGAACTGGAAGGCGTGGATAATGAAGCCGAACTTATATTCAGCCTCCTCGGGACCTATTCCAAGGACCTCAAACATCCTCTTCTGGACATCCGCGTTGTGGATCCTGATTGATCCACCGCCAAGCTCGTTGCCGTTCAGCACGAAGTCATAGGCGTTGGCGCAGACTCTCTCGAGATCCTCCTTCTTGTCGCTGTAGAAGAGATCCATGTGCTCCGGCTTCGGGGCGGTGAAGGGATGGTGCATGGCATAGAAACGGCCATCCTCATCGTTCCACTCGAGAAGCGGGAAGTCCACGATCCAAAGCGGCGCGAACACCTTGGGATCCCTGAGGCCGAGCCTTCCGCCCATCTCGAGACGCAGGACTCCCAGCATGGTCTGGACCTTGCGCTTAGCGGGGCCGCTCATCACGAATACGATGTCGCCAACCTTCGCTTCGACAGCCTCAGCGATGGCCTTAAGCTGGTCGGGAGTGTAGAACTTATCAATAGAAGATTTGACTGATCCGTCAGCGTTCAACTTGATGTAGATCAAGCCCTTGGCTCCAACCTGAGGCCTCTTGACCCACTCTGTGATCTCATCGATCTGCTTGCGGGTGTACTCAGCTCCACCAGGCACGGCGATAGCGCCCACATAAGCCGCATCGTCAAGAACAGCGAAGCCGTTGCCTTTGACCTTGTCAGTGATCTCATGGATGGTCATTCCGAAGCGCACATCCGGCTTGTCGGAACCGTAATTGTCCATGGCGTCGTACCAGCTCATTCTCGGGAGCGGGTCGGGAATATCCACATTGATGACGTTCTTGAACAGGGTCCTCATCATGCCTTCGAACATGTTCAGCACATCCTCCTGCTCGACGAAACTCATCTCGCAGTCAATCTGGGTGAACTCCGGCTGGCGGTCGGCCCTCAGGTCCTCGTCACGAAAGCACCTGACAATCTGGAAGTAACGGTCGTAACCGGCGACCATCAGGAGCTGCTTGAAAGTCTGGGGGGACTGTGGAAGGGCGTAGAACTGGCCCTGATTCATCCTTGAAGGGACCACGAAGTCGCGGGCTCCTTCGGGAGTGGACTTGATGAGATAAGGGGTCTCGATCTCCATGAAGTTCTTGGAATCGAGGTAGTTCCGCACCTCATGGGCAAGCCTGTGGCGAAGGGCCAAGGCCTGCTGGAGCGGGTTCCTCCTGAGGTCCAGATAACGGAACTTGGCTCTGATGTCCTCGCCGCCGTCGCTCTCGTCCTCGATGGTGAAAGGAGGGGTGACGGACTTGTTGAGAATATTGATGGACTCAACTTTAATCTCAATGTCTCCGGTGGGCATCTTGGGGTTTTTGCTCTGACGCTCAACGACTTCTCCGACGACCTGGATCACGAATTCCCTTCCGAGGGATGTGGCGGTCTCTACAAGGGCGCTGTCAGCGTCGGCCTCGACGACTAGTTGGGTGATGCCATAACGGTCCCTCAGGTCGATGAAGGTCATTCCTCCGAGTTTCCTGCTTCTTTGTACCCATCCGGCTAGGGTCACTTTCTGTCCTACATTGGCGATGCGTAGTTCGCCGCAAGTGTGGTCTCTGTACATATTTTGTTTCGTTAATATTCCGTTATGTCTTGAAAAAACTGTCAAGCCTGCAAATTTAACGATTTCCCCACAACTTTGGTAGAAGAAAATGAGTTATCTTCGCGATATGGAAGTTAGAGCGAAGAAAGCCCTTGGGCAGCATTTCTTGACAGACCAGGATATCGCGCGTAGAATTGTCGGTGCCCTCCAGGGCTCCCCTGTCCTTGAAGTCGGTCCCGGCATGGGGGTATTGACGCAATATCTGCTGTCGCAGTATCGCGTCAACACATCTACCCCCCTGCACCCCCAAGGGGGACTGAGGGGCGTTCCCCTCAGACTCCCTGAGTCGCTTCGCTCCGAGTCGCCAGATGCTAGTGGTGGCGAACTGGCGTCAGGTCTGACAAGTCCAGACCGTAGCCACCCTCGGCTCGTAAGAGGGAGGGGCCCAGATCGACGGAGAGAGTGGGAAGACTTGTCTTCACAATCTCTCCGAGAGATGGGAGGGGCCGAGCGAAGCGAGGAGTCTGGACTGGCAGAGCCTGACGCCAGCAACGTGTCAGAAATGGCAGTACCAAAGATCAAAGCCATCGAGATTGACAAGGAAAGTGTGGTGTATTTGAAGAAGCATTTTCCGGAGCTGGGAGATGGGCTGATCGAGGGGGATTTCTTGAAGATGGACCTGCAGGGGCTGTTCCCCGGACAGTTCTCGATCATCGGCAACTTCCCCTACAACATCTCCTCCCAGATATTCTTCAAGATCATCGACAACCGCGACCTTGTGCCGGAAGTCGTGTGTATGATCCAGAAAGAGGTGGCCGAGCGCATCGCCGAGAAGCCTGGCACCAAGACCTACGGCATCCTCTCCGTATTCCTCCAAGCTTGGTATGACATTGAATATCTGTTCACTGTGGGTTCGGGCGCTTTCAACCCTCCGCCCAAGGTACAGTCAGCCGTGATCCGCCTGACACGCAATTCGAGGACTTCTCTGGGATGTGACGAGAAGCTTTTCAAGACGGTCGTCAAGACCGCCTTCGGCCAGCGCCGCAAGACCCTCCGCAACTCCCTGAAGCCATTGTTGGCCGGACGGCCGTCCGGGCCCGCAACCCCGACTTTGGCTGACTCGGTGTTCGATCTGCGGCCTGAACGCCTCAGCGTCGAAGACTTCATCGACCTGACCCTCCGGCTCACTTAAAGTAGCAGCCTCTCCTTTGTGTTACGGAAACAATTGATTAGTAATCAAATATGCAAACAGATGGTCTTGATTTCGGGACCATCTGTTTGCTTATTTACCCAACAATCAACGACTTCCATAACACGCCCCCAGAGTGTCGTCCTGAAATAAGTTTACCAAAAACGGAAAATATTGATATATTTGACAAACAATGATCGGCAACCTTCTCGTCATACTCTTTTTCCTGCTCAGCCCGGCATGCGTGCTATGGCTTTGTCGGCGCGTCCCTATGCTGGACAAGATCGGGCCGGTGCTGATCCTCTACATCGTCGGAATCATATTCGGGAATCTGTTTCACCCATCCGGAATGGCTGGCATTCAAGAAGTTCTGTCCAGCGCCACAGTCCCGCTGGCCATACCGCTGATGCTGTTTTCCTGCACCTTCCAACGAAGCAAGACAAGAAGCCAATTACTCGCTCTACTGCTAGGCTTGGCCGCCGTCACGCTTTCTGTTCTGGCTGGGTATTTCTTATTCGGAAAGAATATGGAGGACGGAGCGAAGATAGGCGGGATGCTGACCGGAGTTTACACTGGTGGAACCATCAACCTGGCCTCACTAAAAGTGATGCTGGATGTTCCCGAGGAGACTTTCATCCTCTTGAACTCCTTTGACATGGCCATCAGTTTCCTGTATCTGACATTTCTGCTTTCCGTGGGGATCCGCCTGTTCCGCCGCTGGCTGCCCGTGGAGGCTGGAGCTGATAATCAAGAAGTTGAAGGGCAGAAAAAGGAACAGCCTTTCAAGGGGTTATTCACGAAGCAGGGGCTCCGGGACGCTGGCTTCCTCCTGGCTGTAGATGCCTTAATCATAGGCATTTCCGCAGGGCTAGGCCTTCTCGCAGGAGATGGGGCGTTCATGACAGTCCTGATCCTGAGTTTGACTACTCTCGGCATCGCGGCCTCTTTCTGGAAGCCGATAAAAAAACGCGAACATGGCTACGACATCGGGATGTACTGCATCTATGTTTTTTCGGTCGTGGTGGCCTCGATGGCTGACCTGCGCTCGCTCAGCATAAGCGGCAGTTTGAATATGTTGGGCTACTTGACTTTTGTGATATTCTTCTCCTTGCTTCTGGAGGTTCTGGCAGCGAAACCGCTGAAGGTAGATGCGGACACAATGACTGTCAGTTCTGTCGCGTACATCTGCTCACCACCTTTCGTTCCGATGATGGCTGCGGCCATGAAGAACAAGTCCGTGCTTGCTGGCGGTCTCTCAGTCGGTGTCGTCGGCTATGCTGTCGGCAACTATCTCGGTTTCCTCATCGCCCGCCTGCTGGAGACGCTATAACAATCTCCTTTAAATCAACAATTATTGCTGAATCACAGACAAGTGAAGGAATTTCTTTATACATGAAGATGGTGACTTTGTTCTTCTACTGATCAGATTGAAAAGATAGTTCAACTCCTTCTCGGGAATCGCTTCAAAGTTTAATCGTTTATCTTTATACCCGAGTTTCTTAACGACCTTGAGCATCTCTCTATAACACGAATGATCACCGTACTCGTCTTCCAGGTCAAACTCAGAACCCGCATTGGAGTCGATAGCAATCAGCATTTTGTCAACACTTTTGTATAGTTCCTCCAAGGAGTGTTTAGACAAGAAATTGTATTTACTCAAAATATAGTCGATAATCTGCTGATATTCAGTAGGATCCAGGCCCGAAAAGATGTTTCTTAACGCGGAATAAGAAAGAGGCTTGTTGTTGGAGTAGAAATAATCAACCATGTTCAACGCCTTCCTCATGACATTGCGGCAAGTCCTTTTACGAAGCGGTGCGGAAAAGGGGTTTTCGGATTTCAAGTAAGCCAATAAGCTCCATCTGTATTCTATCGCCGTTGGGCAAAGTTTCCCGGCCACCGGATTGTTGAACACATAAGCCACGGTTCCGAGAATAACCTTCACTACCTTCTTCAGCGAACTACCGAATGGCTTTTGGAATACACTCCCGTTTCTCTGATACTCTTTGTTGTATTCTTTGACGAATGTGATCGCCATCTTTTGAATAAAAAGTCTTAATACACGAAGGCTGATATTTTTAAATAAGAAATGAATATGGTTAAACATAGGACAGAACCCTATAACGACGAGCCCCATCTCTCTAACCAAAACACTGACAATAGTGATCAATACCAGAAAATCCTCGGTACGGTAGAATATCCCATTCCCCGCCAGACCTTTTATGAAAGCATGTCTCGCATCCATCGTTTTTCACAGTTACCGTTTATTATCGCGAATATAAGAATTATTACAAGGAATCGTAGCCGTGTTATGTAAGTTATTGGTTGATAAGCAATAACGCAATCAGATGGTCCCAAAATCGAGACCATCTGATGCAGTAAATAGTTGTATTACAACCGTTTCCGTAACACGCCGACTAGAAGAGCTGGCTAGAAAAACTCACTGAAACTGTTGGCGAGAAACTACCGGAAGATATTCAGTACTTGAACGCAGGCGCGGGCGTCGTGCATCGGGTACATGCGGAAAGCGATGGTGTCCGCTGTGTCATTCAGGTGATCCTTAATGTAATCCCAGAGACGCATCGCATAGTCCGCTCCATCAGAGATGCTCTGGTATTTCCAAGCGCACAGGTTAGCGATGAGAGCCTCGGCCTGAACCCACGGAACCATCTGAGTGTCAATCTCTCCGTCAGCGTCTTTGCCGAACACCACATAGCCATCGCCGGACATTCCGTCCATTCCAGCCGAGTAAAGCCCCAGGCAAATGTCCTTGACATGATTGATTACATCCATGTCACGTATCGCATAGGCCGCATCCAGGATCGACCATGAGGCCTCGAGGTCGAGTCCGTACATGCAACCAGACTGGATCAGGTTCCAGTCTTTGGTGAATCTCAGATCGAGATGACCGGTCTGCTGATTGAAGAACTCACTGACCATCACATCGATAAGGTCAGCGATAACTCCCCTTAGCGACGGGTCGCGCCAAATGCGGTAGAGATTGGAATAGCTCTCGAGAAGATACAAGTGCGAGACTGCTAGACGGGACTCATCCTTGATCGTGAAATCTCTTGACAAGACCTCACGGTAGCCGCCGAACTCAAGATCATGGAACTCTTTCTCGACAATCTTGTAGATGTTGATGGCCTGCTTGAGTGATTCCTCATCCTTTGTGGCTCCGTAGAACTCGCTGAGAGCGTAGATGGCCAAAGCCTGGTTGCTCAAGATAGCGTCGGTCTCCTTTTTCTCTCCCCAAGAATCGACATAGACAAAAGCCCCGCCGTACTTGTGGTCGATGAAATGCTGGATGAAATAATCCTTGCCGTTCATGGCCGGCATGAGATATTCCTTCTTGTGGAAAACACGGTAGGCATTGGAGAACGCCCAGATTATGCGGGCGTTAAGCTGCTCTTCCCTGTCAGCGTCCTTGTCGGCCGCAAGTCCTTCGGCTATCTTCCCGTAGAAGCCGCCGCGAGGATCCTGCATGCCGGACCAGAACTTGAGGATGTCCCATTCCAGGACCTCCTTCACCTCCTTCATCAGGATGTCTGTCCTTCCTGTCATGGCACTGTAGTATGTTATTGAATATTACAGTGTCTTGATGTGAAGGTTGCGCCAGCGGACCTTGATGCCGCCACCGTCATGGATCTGGAGGCAGATCCTGCCCCGTCCCCTGCCGATAGCCTCATCGGTGATGTCGGTCATAGGCTCGCCGTTAAGCCAGGACTGCAGGTGGTCGCCTTCCAGGCGGATGCGCATGGTGTTCCACTCTCCGTATTTAAGGATGTTCTCTTTCTCGTCAGGAATCTGATAGAGCCAGCCGCGGCCGTAAGACTCATAAACGCCGCCAGTGTCGTGGTTCGGCGGAGCGACCTCGACCTGCCAGCCACTCACCTTCACGCCTTCAGGGACGATCGAGCGGATGAACACGCCGGAGTTGCCGTCAGCGAACTGCTGGAATTCAAGGGTGAGATCGAAGTTGTAGTAATACTGGTCTGTTCCGAAATAGCCGTAGGCCTTGTCAGGACCGCTCTCGCAGACAAGACAGCCCTCGTCATCGACATACCAGAGCTCAGTGCCGTAGTTGACCCATCCGGTCAGATCCTTACCGTTGAAAAGATCCTTCTCAACCGGCTCGGGATCAGGAAGTTCCTTGATCTTGATGTTCCTGAACCACGCGGGATAGCCATGGTCCTGGAGACAGATGTGGCCGGTCGGTGACATACCGTACTCGGTGCACTCGGCCCATTTGCCGGCGGCCTTGCGGGCGAACCAGTCCTCGCTCCAAGCGTCGAACTCGACGGTGACCTTGCCGTTAAGCAAATAGGTCACGTGGCCGTTGTCGAATATGATCTCACTCTGGTTCCACTCCCCGGCGGGCTTGAGGTCACGAGTCTCGAAATCGGGAACATACATGGCGTAGTCCACAGCGCACCTCTGCCAAGGCTCGAGCACGTAACCGTCGTTCATCTCGGTGAAGTTATCGTCGTCAATCAGCTGATACTCAGGACCGGTCACATAAGGGACGCTCAGCACAGGATTCTCGACAACATGGTACATCATACCGCTGTTGCCACCCTTGCTGATCTTCCACTCCCACTTGAGGTCGAAGTTGGTGTATTCTTTCTCCGTCACGATATATCCATTGGCATCGTCACCACCGCCTTCGGCTTGGATTGTCCCGTCAACGACAGCCCAAGGGCCTGTCAGGGCCGTTCCGTTATAGTCTCTCCAACCATTCAAGGTGGTACCATCAAACAGGAGTTGCCAGCCTTCGGCCTTCTCTTTGGATGTAAGCGTGTTCTGCTTGGTGGAGCAACTCACCAGCGCGAACGCGGCGAGGAGCGCGGCTCCGGTCCAGTAAAATAACTTTCTCATATTCATTGTGTTATTAGAATGAAACAATTGTCATAATGCGAGAATACCCATGATCATGAAGAACAAGATGATCAGGAGGATAACAGACAACGTGACGCATCCGCAACCACACCCGATACCTTTTTTAGCACCTTCAGTGAAACCTCGATCACCCTCTCCGCTGCGGGAGAACACCAGGCCGATCAAGCCGCCCACGAGGGCGCAAATCAAAATGAATCTTAACATAGTGAACAAATTTAATACTTTTCCCGACTATTTCAATAGTCCCGACAAATTGTTATTTTTGTGAGAAGGAAAAAACACTCAAATAATATGTTCGCAAAA
>OMQO01000147.1 GCA_900313275.1 uncultured Bacteroidales bacterium | reverse complement strand
TCAGTCACTTCCCGCAATCTTCCGAAGCAAATAACGCTTTTGACATGGTACCACCAGTCGCCGGGCTCTTTCTCCGGTTCAGCCAGAGCCGTGAAGCATGCCTTGTCGCAGGCCCTGAGGGAGTCGATCTTGTGGCCCTCCTTGGCGCTGTGGAAGTAGATCTTACCGTCCTCATGGTAGAAGTTGATGGGGATGGTGTAAGGGTAGCCACCGTGTCCTATCACAGAGAGGAAGCCCCTGTAGGCATTGTCGAGTATGTCCACGCATTCTTGGTCGGGAAGCTGCTGCTTAGCGCGGCGCATCGGCCGGAACTTGTTGTCTGGATTATTCATCGCACTTCGGTCAATTCTCCTGTCACTGAATCGATTATAAAGCCACGGACAGTCACGTCCGAAGGTATCAGAGGATGGTTCACGATAGTCCCGACAGTCCTGCGGACGGATTTCTCAGTGTCGTGGAAGCCTTCCAGCCATTCGTCAAGGTCAACATCATGACGGGTTAATTCGCTTTCAGGAATACCTCTTTCGAGCATCAGATCCTTGAAATGATGGAAACTCATGTGGCAGGCCCCGCAGGTGGTGTGCGCCACGACCATAATCTCCTCGACACCAAGCTCGTACACAGCCACAATCAGGCTGCGCATCGCTGAGTCCCAAAGGGAAGGGATCACGGCCCCGGCGTTCTTGATTATCTTGGCGTCACCGTTCTCCAGGCCAAGGGCTTCCTGCAAAAGGACGGAAAGCCTTGTGTCCATGCAACTCAGGACCGCCAGCTTCTTTTCGGGGTATTTGTCTGTAATATGCTTCTCGTAGCCTTTTGAGGCCACGAACTTGCGGTTGAAAGCGAGAACCTGATCGATGCTGCTCATATCAAATAAAGGTGATTATATGTCCGGATGCGGGAATATATTTTCCGAGTAAATCCTCGGTCTTGATTTTGACGAAACAAGTCGCGGTGCCGTCGGTGCAGGCGAACATCTCGCTTTCGGCTATGTCTTTGTCCATCACTAAATGGACGCCTGAACACTCCGGCAGGATGGCGCTCAGGATAGTGGTCGCCCCGACCAGGACCCCGGTCAGCTCAAGCAACTTGTCCGCAGGTGCGAAAGACACTCTGGGAATCCCGAGCGCTCCGCAGAAGTCTCTGGTTATGAATGGTTTGTCGTCGGAAGTGACATAGAGATAGAACTCTGTCTGCTGACGGTTGCAAAGGAACACCGTCTTGACGATCCTGACTCCGATCTTCTCGTCAATATGCTGGCAATCTTCCATGGTGATGCCAGGATCGGTGTCAACCCTCTCAAAAGGGATTCCCAACGCCTCGAAAGTCTCATAGACCTTGCGCTGCAGTTCCGAGGAGAACTCCTCCGGAGGAGTGGTTATTATCTCGCTTACTTTGAACATATTCACAAAGATAACTATTATTCAAGTCTCAACGCAAGCATCGCCTCGCAACCTTCGAGAATGTCTTGGAAGGTGGTCTCGAAGTCGCCGGTGTACCAGGGGTCTGCGACATCCCGGCTTCTTCCGGTGTAAGACATCATAAGGTGGATCTTGCCATCCGGGTCAGATGGGATTATGCGTCTGATTAGCCGCAGGTTAGAAGAGTCCATGCAGATGATCCGGTCGAACTTGGCATAGTCGGAAAATGTGATCTTCCTCGCCCTTTTGTAGTTGTCGAACGGCACACCATGCTGGGTCAGGCACCGCTTAGCCGGGGGATAGATCGGGTCGCCGGTCTCTTCGTCCGAGACAGCGGCTGACTCGATAAAGTAGTCATTCTCAAGGCCTCTGGACTTAACCAATGCCTTCATAATATATTCCGCCATCGCGGATCGGCAGATATTCCCGTGGCAAACGAAAAGAATCCTTATCATAAGAATAAAATGATTTAATCGCTAATATAACGATTTTGTCGGTTATAGAAAAATGTGTAAATTTGCTCGTTTTTGTGAATAATAATTATTCTTTATTAATATGAAACTTAAAATCGTTGTCTTGGCAAAGCAAGTGCCGGACACCAGGAATGTCGGAAAGGACGCGATGACAGCCGAAGGTACTGTCAACCGTGCGGCCTTGCCCGCCATCTTCAATCCGGACGACCTCCTCGCTCTTGAGCAGGCCCTCCGCCTCAAGGAACAGAATCCCGGATCGACCGTGGGAGTCCTCACGATGGGACCGCCCCGCGCCGGGGAAATTATCCGCCAAGGCCTTTACAGGGGCGCTGACACAGGTTGGCTCCTTACTGACAGGCTTTTCGCCGGAGCTGATACTCTGGCGACCTCTTACGCTTTGGCTACCGCCATCAAGAAGATCGGAGACGTGGACTTGGTGATTGGTGGCCGTCAGGCTATCGATGGAGATACCGCCCAGGTGGGTCCCCAGGTCGCTCAGAAACTTGGGCTGAACCAGGTTACCTACGCTGAGGAGATCAAAGTCGAGGATGGTGTCGCCACAGTGCGTCGTCACATCGACGGTGGCGCGGAGACTGTCCGTGTCCCGCTTCCCGCCCTTATCACGGTTAACGGAAGCGCCGCTCCCTGCCGTCCCCAGAACACCAAGCTCGTGATGAAGTACAAGAGGGCTTCTTGCCCTATGGAGCGCCCCTCTGAGGTGCCTTACGCCGAGCTTTACGAGGAGCGCCCTTACCTGACTCTCAACCAATGGAGCGTGGCTGATGTGGACGGAGATCCCGGACAGTGCGGTCTCGCCGGTTCGCCGACCAAGGTGAAGAGCGTCCAGAACATTGTTTTCCAGGCTAAGGAGTGCAAGCATCTCACCGCCTCGGACGCCGACATCGAGGGTATGATCAAGGAATTGTTGGATGAGAAGATAATCGGATAATGCCATGAACAACGTATTTGTATATTGCGAGATAGAGGGGACGACCGTAATGGAGGTCTCCCAGGAGTTGCTCACCAAAGGCCGCAAGCTCGCCGACGAGCTGGGAGTCCAGCTCCACGCCGTCGTGGCTGGTACTGGCATCAAGGGAAAGGTTGAGGATCAGATACTTCCGTACGGAGTTGACAAGCTCTTCGTCTTCGATGGCCCCGGTCTTTTCCCCTACACTTCCGCTCCTCACACCGACATTCTTGTGGAGCTTTTCAAGAAGGAGCAGCCTCAGATTTGCCTCATGGGCGCTACCGTGATCGGCCGCGACCTTGGTCCGAGGGTTTCTTCTTCCTTGACCAGCGGCCTCACCGCCGACTGCACCCAGCTTGAGATCGGCCCTTACACCGACGCCAAGTCCGGTAAGACCTACGAGAATCTTCTTTACCAGATCCGTCCCGCCTTCGGTGGCAACATCGTCGCGACCATCGTCAATCCGGATCACCGTCCGCAGATGGCGACGGTCCGCTCTGGCGTCATGAAGAAGGCTGTTTATGAGGGCAAGGCTGCCGGTGAGGTGGTTTATCCCGATGTCAATGAATATGTTTCTCCTGAAGCCTACGTGGTTGAGGTTTTGGATCACCATGTCGAGCAGGCCAAGCATAACCTCAAGGGCGCGTCGATAGTGGTCTCTGGAGGTTACGGAATGGGCAGCAAGGAAGGCTTTGATATGCTTTTCGAGCTCGCCAAGGTGCTTCACGCCGAGGTTGGTGCCAGCCGCGCCGCCGTGGATGCCGGATTCTGCGACCATGACCGTCAGATCGGCCAGACTGGTGTGACCGTCCATCCGAAGGTATATATCGCATGCGGAATCAGCGGACAGATCCAGCACATCGCCGGTATGCAGGACAGCGGCATCATCATCAGCATCAACACCGATCCGGACGCCCCGATCAACAAGATCGCGGATTATGTTATCACCGGCCCGGTCGAGGAGGTTGTGCCGAAACTCATCAAGTACTACAAGCAGAACAGCAAATAAGGAGGAAAAGCAATGGCTAATTACTATACAGACCATCCCGAGATCGGATTCCATCTTAATCATCCCTTGATGCGCCGTGTCGCGGAGCTTAAGGAGCGCTGGTATTCGGAGAAAGAGAAGTATGAGGAAGCTCCGGTTGATTTCGAGGACTGCATCGAGAATTACCGCCGTCTCCTGGAGATCGCCGGAGACATCGCGGCCAACACAATAGCCCCTAATTCTGAGGATGTTGACCTTGAGGGCCCGCATCTTGAGAACGGCAGGATGATATATGCGTCCAAGACTGTTGAGAATATGGAGGCTGTCCGTCTCGCCGGACTTTGGGGCGTGACCATGCCCCGCCGCTATGGCGGACTGAACGCTCCTGAGACCATATTCAGCATGGCGAGCGAGGTGATCTCCGCCGCTGACTCAAGCTTCCAGAACATCTGGAGCCTCCAGAGCTGCGCCGAGACCCTTTATGAGTTCGGCAGCGAGGAGCAGAGGCAGAAGTTCATCCCCCGCGTTTGCGCCGGTGAGACCATGTCAATGGACCTTACTGAGCCCGACGCTGGTTCTGACCTTCAGAGCGTTATGCTCAAGGCCACCTGGAGCGAGGAGCAGGGCTGCTGGCTTCTGAATGGTGTCAAGAGGTTCATCACCAACGGCGATTCCAATATCCATCTTGTCCTTGCGCGTAGCGAGGAAGGCACAAAGGACGGCCGTGGTCTTTCGATGTTCATTTATGACAAGCGTCAGGGTGGAGTCAATGTCCGTCACATCGAGCATAAGCTCGGAATCCACGGATCCCCGACTTGCGAGCTGACCTACAAGGATGCCCGCGCTGAGCTTTGTGGCGAGAGGAGACTTGGCCTTATCAAGTACGTCATGGCCCTTATGAACGGTGCCCGTCTGGGAATCGGCGCCCAGAGTGTTGGTCTCAGCCAGGAGGCTTACAATGAGGCCGTCGCTTATGCCGCTGAGCGTGCGCAGTTCGGTCAGAAGATCAACAAGTTCCCTGGTGTCTATGACATGCTTTCCCGCATGAGGGCAAAACTTGACGCCAGCCGCTCGCTGCTCTATCAGACCTCTATGTACGTTGACATCTACAAGGCCCTCGAGGACATCCAGAGAGAGCGCAAACTTGAGGCGGAGGAGAGGACAGAGATGAAGACCTACAGCCGTCTGGCCGACGCCTTCACTCCTCTTTGCAAGGGTATGGCTTCCGAATATGCCAACCAGAACGCCTATGACGCCATCTCCGTCCACGGTGGTTCCGGCTTCATCATGGAATACAAGAGCCAGAGGCTTTACCGCGACGCCCGTATATTCTCGATCTATGAGGGTACTACGCAGCTTCAGGTCGTGGCCGCCATCCGCTATATCACCAACGGAACTTACATGAACATCATCAATGAGATGCTTCAGGAAGATGTTCTGCCTGAGCTGGTTCCGTTCAAGGAGAAGATAGCGGGATGTGCTGCTGTCCTTTCCGATTGCATCGCCAAGGTTCGCGAGGCCGGTGACCCTGAACTTCAGGATTTCCTTGCCCGCAGGCTCTACGACATGACCGGCGAGATCGTGATGTCACTGCTTCTTATGCGTGACGCCACTGTGGCTCCCGACATGTTCCTTAAGTCCGCCAAGGTCTATTGCCAGATGGCTTGCGAGACCGT
>OMQO01000133.1 GCA_900313275.1 uncultured Bacteroidales bacterium | reverse complement strand
TGCCTATTGCCATTGGTGCAATTGTCTTTATCGTGGTGGTGCTCATCATTCTCTGGATGCTCAATCGTTTTGCAAAACGGCGGGTGCAGATTGCCACGCTGAAGAGCCGCGACATAGAGAGCATGATGCGACAGGCACTCAGCATGGGCAGCTATGCCGTCACCGTCTACGACGTGACCCACGACCGGGTCACCAACCAGCAGGGACAGATATTGCTCAGGAAGGGCGTCACACTGAAACAGTTCATAGACCATATTCATCCTGAAGAAAACCGGTGTCAGGACGAAGGCGATAAGGATGTAGCCCACGAAGAAACCCATCACCATCTGCATGTAACCCATCGCTGTGCCACCGACTCCGACCATGCCGGGAACCGAGACATAGGTCACTCCGGACATGGGCGCTCCGATCATAGCGATGGCGACTATCCACCAAGGAGCCTTCCTTCCTCCATTGAAAAAGCTTTGGTTATCAACGCCTTTGGAGGATATCCAGCCAACTGCCAGCATGACGGCGAAATAGGCCGCCATAGTCAGGATAATCAATGTTGGACTCATTGTCAGAATTGTTATTCGCCAGTCTTTGCCAGAAGGACTGTCGCCCAGACCTCACAGCCCTCTCCCCTTCCGACAAAACCGAGCCTTTCAGTCGTGGTGGCTTTGACGCTGACCTGCGTTTTGTCAATATTCATGATCTCCGCCAGGGTCTGGCGCATCGTGTCGATGTACGGCCTCAGCTTCGGCTCCTGCAGAGCAATGGTTATGTCCACATTGCAAATCGCGAATTTTCCTGGCGCAGGAAGGCCCTCTGGCGGACATTTACCCGGATAGGGCGCGAAGCGAAGGGAGTCAGAGGGCCTTCCTTCGCCATTCACCATGGAGACGACTTCCGCCAGTAGCTTAGTGCTGTCGATCCCTTTATAGCGAGGGTCGCTATCAGGGAAATGAAGACCTATGTCTCCAAGTGCGGCGGCACCCAAAAGAGCGTCACAAAGCGCATGGATCGCCACATCGCCGTCAGAATGAGCGACAAAACCTTTGTCTGAAGGAATATCCACTCCGCACAAACGCATCGGCAAGCCCTCCTTCAAGGCATGCACATCGTATCCGTTACCTATCCGGACACCACAAGGATAAGATTGACTCATGTTCAAAAAGCGTCTTGACCCTACAAAATTAAGAAAACAAATCGGTATATTTGTTTCCTGTAAAGATTACCGCGGTCATGAAAAACTACATCCAGACGATATTGCTCCTGCTCGGAGTCGCCATCGGAGCAGCCTGTGGCGCCTTGGCAGGTCCGTCCGCATCGATCGTGAAGCCGGTCGGCGAGATATTCCTTAACCTCACCTTCGTACTCGTGGTTCCGGTCGTATTCTTCAGCGTCGCCAATTCCGTGAGGAAACTGACCACAGAGAAGAAATTGTGGAGGGTGTTGAGCAGGGCCGTGCTGGTGTTCCTGGCTGGCTCGCTTATCGCCGGAGTCCTGACCTGGATCATCTGCGGATTCTGGAATCCTCTCGGTGGCTACGCGACCAAGATCCCTCCTGAGAGGACCATGGTTGAAGGGGTCGCCATCGGAGGCAAAGACCTTCTCAAGACCATTGAGAACATGTTCACAGTAAGCGACTTCCACATGTTGTTAAGCAAGGACAATCTGGTTCCTCTGATCGTGTTCTCCGCCTTGTTCGGGGCCGCCACCTCGCTGAGTTCCGCCAAGGGCGAGGCAATGGGAAGGTTCCTTGAGAGCGGAATGGAAGTGGTTATGGAGTTCATGAGGATCTTGATGTATGCCGCTCCAGTGTGCCTCGGTTGCTATTTCGCCGACCTCGTCGGCAGCCTCGGAGGACAAATAGTCAGCAGTTTTGTCAACTGCGTGCTTCTGTACCTGGTCGTCATCGGCATCCTGTATTTCGGAGTCAATTCAATCTATATGGCGCTTGCGGGAGGCAAGGACAAGCTTTCCACATTCTGGAGGAATATGACGGAGCCTTCCCTTCTTGCCGTAGCGACTTGCTCCAGTGCCGCGACGATTCCCACTTCCATCAAGTCAGCGAAGAAAATGGGTGTGGACGACTCTGTAGCCGAATCAGTCATCCCTTTAGGAATAAACCTGAACAAGGACGGATCAGTCGTTTCCTCGGTGCTTAAGACTGTTTTTGTCGTTTCTTTCTACGGTCTAGGCGGTTACGGATGCCTCACGGTTGTGGCTATCGGAATACTGGCGAGCCTTGTGGTTGGAGCCATCCCCGTGGGAGGCATGACGGCCGAGATACTAATCTGCTCGATTCTCGGTGTGGATCCGGAATTCGCCGCCACATTGCTGGTGATAAGTACTCTCGTGGACATCCCCGCGACCCTTCTTAACACCGCGGACAATCTTGTCAGTGCCGTGTGGGTCGATAAACTCTGCGGACGGAAGGTATGAGGAAACTTTTTATCGCCCTTTCTATCATATTGGCATTCAATTATTTCCATGCGAATGCTGAATCATGGATCAGAATCAATCAACTGGGATACATCCCCTCTTCCACAAAGGTCGCTGTCTTGATTAGCGAGGAAAACGCGGAGATCAGGAATTTCGAGATCGTGGACGTGTTCACCGGCAATACGGTTTTCTCCTCCGGGAAAATCCGGGCAACCGGACCACTCGGAAGGATGAAATCAACTTATCGCCTGGATTTCAGCGAGTTCACATCCCGAGGAGCTTACTTAATAAAAGCAGGTAAGTCCAAATCGGAGATATTCCCGATAAATGACAACGTCTATGACGGTGCCGCAGATTTTGTCTTGAATTACATGCGAGAGCAACGTTGCGGATGGAATCCTTCTTTCAGGGACAGTTGCCACACCAAAGACGCCATCATCGTCGGACATCCGGATCCAGCCAAGGACAGCACATTCCTGGATGTGACCGGAGGCTGGCACGATGCTTCCGACTGCCTCCAATACACCACAACCTCGGCGAACGCGATTTATCAGATGATGTTCGCTTACATCAGCCACCCTTCAGCGTTCCCTGACAACCACCTCTCCAACGGCACTCCCGGCCGGAACGGTATTCCCGACATCGTGGATGAGATCTATTGGGGACTACAATGGTTGGATAAGATGAATCCAGAGCCTGGAGAGATGTACAACCAGATAGCCGACGACAGGGATCACACCGGCATGAGGCTCCCTTCTAAAGACAAGGCCGACTATGGCTGGGGCCCGGGAAAAGAGAGACCTGTGTGGTTCTGCTCTGGAGAGCCTCAGCAAAGGGGACGCACCGGGCTGAAAAACGCCACGACCGGGATTGCCAGCACCGCGGGCAAGTTCGCATCTGATTTCGCTTTAGGCTCCGAGGTCCTGAAACCCTTCTATCCTGAATTCGCTGAGAGAATCGGCAGGAAAGCGACGGACTGTTACAACGCCGGGATCTCAAAGCCTGGCAACTGCCAAACCGCTTCAGTATTATCCCCTTACATCTACGAGGAGGAGAACTGGACCGATGACATGGAACTCGGGGCGTTCGAGATGTTCCGGCTCACCGGAGATCACAAGTACCTGAAAGAAGCGGTCGAATACGGCCGCAGAGAACCTGTCACTCCTTGGATGGGTGCGGACAGCGCCCGTCACTACCAATGGTACCCGTTCATGAATATGGGGCATTACATGCTCGCCAGCAAAGCCGGGGGCAAGATTTCGGACGAATTCGTCAGGAATATGAAGTCTGGGATAGCCCGGGTTTTCGATCGTGGCAAGAATCACCCTTTCTTGTTCGGAATCCCGGGAATATGGTGCTCGAACAATCTCACCACCGCGATGCTGACCCAATGCATCCTCTATCGGGAGCTTACCGGGGACAAGACCTACGAGGAGATGGAAGGTTCATTGAGAGATTGGCTGCTGGGATGTAATCCATGGGGAATCAGCATGATAGTGGAGCTGCCCAAGGGAGGGGTCTATTCCACACAACCACATTCGTACAGGATCCGCCTCGGCCTTGGCAACACCACCGGAGGGTTAGTGGATGGTCCCGTCTATTCGACCATATTCGGTAGCCTTCTGGGAATCAGTACAGAGGGTGGAATCAATTTCGAGGAGTTCCAGCCTGGCGATCTCGTATTCCATGACAGCACTCATGATTATTCCACGAATGAGCCAACCATGGACGGAACCGCCTCGCTGACGTTTCCTCTTTCCTATTATGAGGCTCAAGGCCATGGAAAGAAGGAAACAACTGTGAACAAGAACATTTATAGCGAGGGAGGCATAGTCAGGACGGATCCGAGTGTCAAGCATATTGACTTTGTGTTCACCGCCGCGGACAAGGCAGATGGGGCCGAAAAGATAATCAAGACATTGAGGGACAATAATATCCGTGGAGGATTCTTTTTCACAGGGGAGTTCTATGAAAGGTTCCCCGAGGTGGTAAAGCGCCTTGTCGAAGAAGGGCACTATGTCGGCAGCCATTCCTATGGACACCTCCTCTATGCGCCCTGGGGCAAAGGGCGGGATTCTTTGCTCGTCTCAAAGAAGGAGTTCCAGGACGACATCATAAAGAGTTATTCGCTCATGCGTTCCTTCGGCATCAGTGACGCTCCATGGTTCATACCTCCTTACGAGCACTACAACTCGACTATATCGGCATGGGCAAGGGAGCTTGGTCTCCAAATAGTGAACTACACCGCCGGAACCGCCACCAACGGGGACTACACCACCCCTGACATGGACAACTACTACAGCAGCAAGACGATAATGGATAGGATCTGGAAGTGCGAGAAAGATGATCCCTACGGGTTGAACGGGCATATAATGCTAATCCATCTCGGCACTGATCCGGCCAGGACAGACAAATTCTATGACCGCCTTCCAGAACTAATAAAAAAACTGAAGAGGAAAGGTTATTCTTTCACACCACTTAAAGAAAGATGATACGACACATTTTCAGACATTCCGGTTCATTTGCCTTCGAGGCGGGAGGAAGCATAAGCAACCTCGAGGTCGTTTACCACACATCTCCTTATGATTATTCCCCTGAAAAGAAAGTGATCTGGCTCTGCCATGCGCTCACGGCTTCTTCTGATGCAGAGGGAGAATGGTGGCCCGCTCTTGTGGGACCTGGAAAAACCGTGGACACGGAGAAGTATTTCGTGATCTGCGCCAATGTGCTTGGCTCCGCTTGCGGTTCCTCCGGCCCAGCTTCCACAAATCCAACTACCGGAAAGCCATACTTCTTTGATTTTCCGAAAGTTACGGTCCACGACACAGTGCGAGCTTTTGACTTATTAAGGGAATATCTTGGGATCAAGAAGATAGACATGGTCATAAGCACCTCAATGGGTGGATTCATGACTTTCGATTGGTTAGCCTGGAAGCCGGAACTATTTGAGACAGTGTTTTTTATAGCGACAGGTGCAAGAGTGACTCCATGGCTGACCGGATTCAACACGGCGCAGCGGATGGCTCTCTACGCAGACCCGACTTTCAAGGAGCACAGAGACCTGAAGGGCGGAATGGATGGCCTGAAGGCCGCCAGAACAATTGCCCTTCTGACCTACCGCTGTGAGGAGGGGCTGTTCAAACAGGTCGAGGACTCGGATGATGTCATGTTCGCTGATAAGGCTGGGGCGTATTACCGCCACCAAAGCTCCAAATTCGTGAAAAGTTGGGATGCATATTCGTATCTCAGCGTGTGCGACCAGGTCGATAGCAATAATGTCGGACGTGGGAGAGGTGGAGTTGAGAATGTCCTGCGGAACATTAAAGCTGACTGCACTTTTGTCTGCATGTCTTCGGACGAGCTGTTCCCACCTGAGGATATGAAGCCATGGGCCGAAATGGTGCCTGGAGCTAAGTACATCGAAATAGAGACACCCTACGGGCACGACGGTTTCCTGACTGAGACCGATGCGATCGGCCACATCCTCGCCCCCGCTCTACCGTAACACAAAACAGGACATATAAAAAAGAAGAAGTCCCCGACAGACATCCGAGCGTCAGCGAGTACAGGGGGTCCGGGGGGTACGCCCCACGGTGAATAAAAAAGAAGAAGTCCCTGGCAGACAATCGTCTGTCAGGGAC
>OMQO01000026.1 GCA_900313275.1 uncultured Bacteroidales bacterium | reverse complement strand
TAGCGCTTATCCTCGCCTCGTGCGGAGACAAGCAGTTGGACACCATCTACGACAGCCAAGAGGGTAACATCGCAGCCATCGTGGAAAGCCTGACTAAATCCAATGAGTCCACCACAGTGGAGCGGAACAACGGAACGGTCAGGGTCACCGTGGTCCCAGGAGAAGGTGCTCCACTTGGAGACAATGGTGCGGTAGCGTTCTACTACGCGGGATTCTACATAACGGGCAGAAGCCTCTCCAACAACACCCTGTTCGCAACCAACTACGAGACTTTCGCCAATTCGGCGAAATGGGCTGTCAGCGACAGTGCCGCTTTCAACATCGCAACCATCCGACTCGGTGAGGATGAGATAGTTAGCGGTCTCCGTGATGGTCTGGTGGGCGTCAAAGGAGGGGAAGAGTGTTATGTCCTTTTCAACGGCAAGGGTGGTTTCGGCAAAAAAAAGATCGCCAACATCCCCTCGAATGCCGCACTGGCCTATCATTTGTGGATAAAGAGCGTCAGCAATGATTAAATTGAAGTTGATTAGTCTTATGAATATATTCAAACAGAGGATAATTCTCGCTTTCGGCGTTGTCATCGCCGTTTTCGCCATAGCATCAGGCTGCGCAAAGGAGACAACCCTCGACACCAGTGAAATGACCAAGGCCTATTTTGAGGCCTGGATGGGTCAGAAACATCCCGGAGTGAAGCCCTCAGGCCTGGGCATCTATGTGCTTGAGGACACACCTGGCACCGGAGCCCCCATCTCGGACAACGATTACTATTATTTCGTTGACTACACCATCACGGACCTGGAGGGCAACATCACCTCGACCACTTCCAAGAAGATCTCTCAGAGGTTGGGAACCTTCAATGAGTCAAACTATTACGGCTCCGACATCTTCCTTGCCGACAAGTCCTACACAGAAGCGGGAGTTCTGGACATGATGAAAGGAATGAGGGTCGGCGGCACCAGGAAAGCGGTGATTCCCGGCTGGCTCAACGTGGTTAAGGACTACTCCACCGCTGAGGAATACGAGAAGAACGCTTCCGCCAGCAACACCAGCGCCATCTACACCATCAGCCTAGTGGACAAGGCTCCTGACATCATCACTTGGGAGATCGACTCACTCATGAGGTACGTCGCCATAAACATGGCTGGAGTGGACTCCACCAAGTACGGCTACTACTGCAAGACTCTGAAGCAGCCAACTGACGACAAAACATTCTCAAGCGACACCAACTACTACATCGACTACACTGGCCGCCTCCTGAATGGCCATGTCTTCGACACAACCATTGAGGACACCGCCAAGGTTCATGGAATATATTCACCTTCAAAGAAATACGCCCCCATGTATGTCAACCCGGCATCCAGCGGTGACAGTTACAAAAACGTCACGATAGCCTCGAATTCCACCGCTTCCGGGTCAACGGTCGTGGATGGTTTCGCTTATTGCCTGGCCAACATAAGGCATGATGAGAAGGTGGTCTGCGCGTTCTATTCAGGACTCGGATACGGCTATAGCGGCAAGAGTCCGGTGATTCCCAAGTTCGCCCCGCTCATCTTCGAGATTGAGGTTGTAGGAGGATCGGATCTGGTTGATTGACAACGATAAGGAGGTATTGATGTCCACCCACAATCTGGCGCCCACAGAATTAGGAACAGAGAGCGTCGGCAAGTTGCTGAAGAAGTACGCGGTCCCTGGCATTATCGCCATGACCGCGTCTTCCTTGTATAACATGGTGGACAGCATATTCATAGGGCACATCCCAGGGGACGGGCCTCTCGCCCTCTCCGGACTTGCTGTGACCTTCCCTTTAATGAACCTGAGCTCCGCCCTCGGCACCCTTGTGGGAGTCGGTGCCGCCACTCTGGTCTCGGTCCTTCTCGGCCAACGGAACTATAAGGCAGCCAACAAGGTACTGGCCAACGACATCAGCCTCAACTGCATCACCGGAGTGATATTCGCCGCCATCTGCCTGGTGTTCATCAATCCCATCCTGCGCTTCTTCGGAGCTAGTGACAACACCCTGGTCTTCGCCAGGGAATACATGCAGGTCATCCTCGTCGGCAACGTCATAACCCACTTGTACTTCGGTCTGAACGCATTGATCAGATCCTCCGGTAATCCCAAGCTGGCGATGGGTTTGACGCTGTTCACAGTGATTTCCAACACGATACTCGACCCGATATTCATCTTCGTACTCGACCTCGGAATCAGGGGCGCCGCGATAGCCACTGTCCTTTGCCAAGCGATGGCGCTTAGTTACAGCCTAAGGTATTTCACCCGGAAAGACAACGTGATGAGGCTGCCTAAAGGGGTATTCGCCCTCGACCTGAGGATAGCGAAAGACTCGCTGGCCATCGGTATGGGACCCTTCCTGATGAACTCCGCATCTTGCATCGTCACGATGTTCATCAACCAGCAGCTTCTCAAATACGGCGGCGACCTCGCGATCGGAGCGTACGGAATCGTGAACAGGATCAACTTCCTGTTCATCATGATAGTCATGGGATTCAACCAAGGGATGCAACCTATCGCCGGCTATAACTTCGGAGCCCTGAAGTACTCAAGAGTCAAGAAAGTGTTCACTCTCACCGCTTTATGGGCAAGCGGGGTGTGCGTCCTGTGGTTCATAGCCTCAGAGTTTTTCCCGCAACTGATGGTAGGAATATTCACAAACGACCAGGAACTGAAAGACTTGGCTGACAAAGGTTTGCGAGCGATGAACCCCGTCGTTATCCTGGTCGGTTGGCAGATGGTTTCCACTAACTTCTTCCAGAGTCTCGGGATGGTCGGTAAATCCATCTTCCTGTCCCTTAGCCGTCAGCTACTGTTCCTTGTCCCGCTGATTTACACCCTCCCCTTGTTCTTTGGAATACGTGGAGTCTTTTTTTCCTTCCCTGCCTCGGACCTGCTCGCCTGCATAACCACTTTCTTCTTGATTCACAACTTGTTCCGCAAGTTCAGCAAGCTTAAGGACGGCGACGAGCCAACAATTTTGGGTAGCCAGATCAAACAAAGATAAAGTCATGAACGACCAGCACACCATAATCAATATAGGCCGGCAATTCGGAAGCGGCGGCAAAGAGGTCGCCGAGAAGATCGGAGCCGCTCTTGGAATCGATGTCTATGACAATGAACTTATCTCAAAAGCGGCGGAAGAAAGCGGTTTCAGCAAGGAACTCTTCCAGCGTAGCGATGAGAAGAGAAGCGTGTTCAACCTTTTCTCCTTCATGGGTGGCGACAGGTTCGGAAGCACACAGAACTATGTGGGTGACAACGAGTTATTCAAGATCCAAAGTGAAGTGATCAGAGGAATAGCCGACAAGGGGCCCGCGATCTTTGTGGGGCGCTGCTCCAACTACATTCTCCGTGACAAGAAGTGCCTGGATGTGTTCGTCTCGGCTCCTTTGGAGGCGAGGCTAAATAGAGTCATACAAAGGACAGGACTGTCCGAGGATGACGCCCGCGTCCGTATTGAGAGACAGGACAAAAACAGACAGAGCTACTACAACTTCTTTTCTTTCGGCAACTGGGGAGCGGCATCTGACTACGACCTTTGCGTGGATTCTTCCATTCTCGGAATACAAGGGACGGCTGAGCTGATTATCGACTTTGGGCGGAAGGCTGGCCTTATCTTTTAAGAGTCAAACGCTTAACAAGAATGAGGATGACAAAGAAAGC
The DNA here is from genome assembly GCA_900313275.1 of uncultured Bacteroidales bacterium. Classification (GTDB taxonomy): domain Bacteria; phylum Bacteroidota; class Bacteroidia; order Bacteroidales; family UBA932; genus Cryptobacteroides. The sequence goes on along the minus strand of OMQO01000026.1, from coordinate 10,979 downwards.
GAGAATGATCGCGGCGGCCGCCCTTACGCTGGTCGCCCTGGTGATAGTCATCACCACTTTCGGGAAGAAAGATGTGGAAGTCCATCGTATGCCGGTCAACCTCAATGTGACGCTGTCCAACGCCGTCTCTGACACATCTGTCCTGGACGGATTCGACCGCAAAGTGAAAGACTACATGACCGTCTGGGGGTTGAAAGGAGTCTCATTGTCGGTCATGCGCAACGACTCCCTTCTTTTTTCCAAAGGCTATGGCTGGGCTGACGAGAAGGTGCCGATGAAGCCCGGTCATATTCTCAGAATGGCTTCCGTGTCAAAGCTCATCACCGCCGTCGGGATAATGGTGCTTCAAGAGCGAGGTAAGCTGACCATCAAAGACCAGGTGTTCGGCCCCGGAGGAATCCTTGACGACTCCCTCTACAATGCGGCGATCGCTGACACCCTATATTCGAAAATCACTGTCGAAGACCTGATGCGCCACAAGGGAGGCTTCTCCAAAAAGGGTGGAGACCCAATGTTCTCCACAAGGTGGATTATGATGCAAAACCACTGGAAATCAGTTCCTTCCAAGGAACAGCTGACAGTCGTTCAGTTAAGCCGGCCATTGAAATTCGAGCCTGGAACTTGGCAGGAATATTCCAACTTCGGCTACCTTGCCCTGTCGATGGTCATAGAGAAAATGAGCGGGATGTCATACGAGGATTTCATTCAGGAGAATGTCCTAAGGCCGGCGGGATGCGTTGGATTCAAAATGGCAGGAAACTACTATTCCGACAAGCACCCGGAGGAGGTCCGTTACTATGTGGCCAAAGACGACGAACCTGTAGAAGAGTTCAACAACAGCGGCAGAAAGGTCATCCGCTGCTATGGCGGCAATGATGTCGCCGGACTTCTCGGTGCGGGAGCGTGGGTCGGTTCAACCCCTGAGCTGGCCCTGTTGGTGGCTTCTATCGACGGGAGCCCGGAGGTCCCGGACATCATCAGCAAGGAGAGTGTGGATGCGATGACGGAATATTTCGACCCTGACACCTTCTCACTAGGATGGAACGACACGAAGCCGACCGGGGAATGGACCCGAACAGGGACCTTCGCCGGGACCAGTGCCCTCGTAAAGCGTTTCCCTGACGGTGAGTGTTGGGTATTCATCACAAACACAAGCACTTACAAGGGGCCCGGATTGGCAAAGTTCACCACCGAGCTCTTCGAGGATCTAAGGACTTCCTATTCAGCGAAGTTCCCCCTAAGGAATCTTTTCTACGCCTCATATGAATAAAGCATTGGTCGTCGTTATCGCGACGCTTCTGACTCTGATCGCCGGTCCCCTTCCGGCTCAGACAGTCAACCCTGACAAGAAAGAAGTCGGAATCTTCTATTTCGTCTGGCTGGGACAACACCCAACAGAACAGATTGGGAATTACAACATTACGGAACTTCTCGCCAACCATCCGGAGGACCTCTACAACATAAAGGGCACTCCCCTCAGCCCTATGTACAAATATCATTTCTGGGCGGAGCCCCTCTATGGCTACTACAACAGCGCCGACCCGTGGATAATCGCCCGCCATGTGGAACTCTTCATGGCCGCGGGAATCGACTACCTCATACTGGACACCACCAACGGATTCTGTTATCCAGAAGTCGTCAAGACTCTACTAGAGACATTGAAACGCTATCAGGCTCAAGATCTGGAGGTTCCTAAAGTGTCCTTCTACACCAACGGCCACTCTGGCAAGGTTGTGAGAACCCTCTACGACACATTTTATAAAAGCGGCGAGTACGACAGCATTTGGTACTCTCCGAAGGGTAAGCCAATGATAATAGGGGTGACCAAGGCTAACAAAGGCACCACGGATCAGAACCCTCCTGTCTTTGTGGAAGGCAGCCTCCTGGACTATTTCGATGTCAGGGAATCGCAATGGCCGACCAAACCCTATGACAATGAGACATTTCCCTGGATGAGCTGGGACTATCCCCAGAAGATACACAATGGGGTTGTGTCTGTGTCGGTCGCCCAGCATTCGACAGCCAAGATCCTGTTTTCAGACCCTATTCACGGAAGAGGAAGGGGATATGATCCCATCCTAAAGCGAAACCTCCATGACCAGGTACGCTCCGGACACAATTTCCAGATGCAGTGGAACACCGCACTCACCCACCCTGAAGAAGTGTCCAACGTGTTCATGACCGGTTGGAACGAATGGGTCGCCATAAAGTACGTGTTTGACGGGGAAGTCGGATTCGTGGACACCTTCACCGAAGAGTTCTCCCGCGACATTGAGATGATGAAAGGCGGCTACGGAGACAACTTCTACCTCCAGATGGCCAGGAATATATGTTCATTCAAAGGCTCGGCCTCTCCCCTGACTTCACCTATGTGGGATGAGCACGGCCGGTGGACGATCTACCGGGATCCTGAAGGAGACGCTATTGAAAGGGATTTCCCTGATTTCTCGGGCTCAGGAAGATACGTTGACAGCAGCGCCCGCAACGACATTATCGAAATCGGAGTTCTTCCAGGCTCTAAAGAGATAACCTTTAACATAAGCACAGCTAAAGACATCACGCCCCGTGAGAGCGGAGACTCAACATGGATGAATATTCTCGTAAAAGTCTCTGACTCTTCCGACAAAGTTTTCCCTTACGACTTTATCATCGGACGCAAGTCTTTGAAAAGGAACCGCCTGAGCGTAGAGAAAGTGACCGGCGCCGGCACAACAAAAACCGGACACGCTGTTTACAACGTATCCGGTAATGAATTGACTGTCACCGTGCCGCTTAAGACTCTGGGTCTTTCTGCTGGAGACTTAAGATTCTCATTTAAAGTCTCTGACCATGTCTGCCGTCAATTTGACATCATGGATTATTACGTCAGCGGCGACAGCGCCCCGATCGGGCGTCTCAGTTACGAGTGGCCTTACCCCACTACTTATTGACGAACATCACCGCCTCAGCGATTGAGTTCAGTTTGGTGTCCACGCTGTCGGCACGGCTGGCGAGGACGCAGGGAGCGGTCGTTCCGACCAGCATACCAGCCTGACGCACGCCATTGGCCAACTTCGAATTGGTCTTCCAGAACACATTGGCTGACTCGATGTTAGGGAACTGGAGGCAGTCGGCGTCACCAGCCACAGGGCTGACGAGCTTCTTGATCTGGACAGACTCCTCATCGATAGCGACATCCAATGCCAGAGGGCCATCACCGATGCAGCCCTTAATCTGGCCACGGTCACACATCTTAGCCAGCTGGGCGGCCTCAATGCAAGCGGGCATGGAGTCGAGCATCTGCTCGGAAGCGGCTATGAAAGCGATCTTAGGTTTGGCGATGCCGAATGACTTGGCGACACCCACCAGGTAACCGGCAATCTTCACCTTCTGGCGGAAATCAGGCTGAGGGATGACAGCCATGTCGGAAAGGAACATGAGCTTGTGGTAGTTAGGATTCTCTATGACACCCACATGGCTCAGGACACCCTTCGGAGGAAGAAGTCCGGTCTCCTTGTTGAGGATGGCGCGGAGGAACTTGTCAGTTGAGCAAAGGCCCTTCATCAGGACATCACCGTCACCATCATGTACCATCTGGACAGCCTTGGCGACAGCCTTGAGCTCCACAGGCTCATTGACGATGTCGAACATGTTGACATCGATGCCCAACTTGGAGCATGTGTCAGCAATCATGTCCTTATCTCCCACGAGAGTGACCTTGACAAAGCCCATTTCGGAAGCTTTGGCGCGAGCCTCGATCGTGTGCTCATCCACGGCCCAAGCCGCGACCATCTTTTTGCAGATACCCTTTTCCTTGAGTTCCGCAAACAAATCAGCGAATTTTGTGATCATGTCTTATTTATTGGTTATCAGATTATTCCTCAATATTCTGGACAATATGCATGGTGTCCCTGGCGATCACCAGCTCCTCATCGGTGGTGACGAGGGCGGCCTTGACCTTGGAATCCGGAAGGGATATCACAGTATCGACTCCCCAAGCAGTGTTGGCCTCATAATCAAACTTCAGACCGAGATAGGTCATGTTCTCGCAAACCCTGCGGCGCAGGCGGCTATTGTGCTCACCAATGCCTCCGGTGAAGAAGATAGCGTCCACACCATTCATCTCAGCGACATAAGCTCCGATGTACTTAATCATCTGGAAGGAAAGCATTTTCAACACGAGCTTAGCCTTGAAATCACCGCTGTTGGCCAGCTCATCCATCTCACGAGCGTCAGAAGTCTTCTGGGAGACTCCGAGGAAACCGCTCTTTTTGTTGACAACGTCGTACATCTCATCGGGAGAGATGTTCTCTTTCTTCATAATGTAGAGAATCGCATTAGGATCGATGTCACCGCAGCGAGTTCCCATCAGAAGGCCCTCAAGCGGAGTCAAGCCCATAGAAGTGTCTATCGACTTTCCATTGTGGACGGCAGTGATAGAACTTCCGTTACCTATATGGCAAGTGATTATCCTTGAGTCGTTCACATCGATTCCAACCATCTTGGCTCCCTTGTGGGCAACGAACTGGTGGCTCGTGCCATGGGCTCCATAGCGACGAATATGATACTTCTCGTAATACTCATAAGGCAGGCCATACATGTAGGCATATGGCGGCATCGTCTGGTGGAAAGCAGTGTCGAAAGTCACGACCTGGGGCACATTCGGAAGAACTTCCTGGCAAGCCCTGATACCAAGCAGGTGAGCAGGGTTATGCAGGGGGGCGAAATCGCAGCAATACTCGATTTTGGAGATCACATCCTCATTCACGAGGGCACTTCCTGAGAAGAAATCAGCTCCCTGGACGATTCTGTGGCCGACGGCCTCGATGTCATCGAATGACTTCAGCACCCCGTAATCCTTATCCACAAGAGCATCCAGCACGAGCTGCATTCCGACTGTGTGGTCAGGGACCGGCATGTCTTTCACGACTTTCTCCTTTCCTATGGGAGTGTGCTGCAGCCTTCCGGACTCAAGTCCTATCTTCTCGACTATGCCCTTGGCCATAAGGTCATAGACATCATCGCTCCTCATGTCAAGAAGTTGGTACTTGATCGAGGAACTTCCGCAATTGATAACAAGAATGATCATTATGCTAAATAATAAAATGTTTCAGAATGACAAATATAAGAATTTTAATGAGTATTTTTACAAAAATAAAGGACTAGACTATGAAGGACTCGGGAGATATCGCTGGGACTGGAATCCCATTCACCGCCGGAGTCGCCGCTGGAGCTCTCCTGGCGGCTTTATTTGGCCATATTCCTCTCCCCCTTCCCTTGATTCTTTCGGGAGCGCTGCCGGTCCTTGTCGCATCGGTGTTCATCTCAGCCGGAAGCCTTCATCCACAAAGAGCGAAGTTCGCGATCATCTTTTTCCTGACTGGAATCTTCTGCGCCGAGAACGGCGCCTTCGGCTCAGGGATCCCTATCCCCCAAGGGCCTTTAGGCAACCTGGCAGCCACAGAATGCGTGAGACTCAAATCCCTTATAGACTCAATTCCCTATCCATCAACTACTTCCGGTCCTTTAATCAAGGCTCTTTTAACCGGTGACCGGAGCGGTCTGGACAGGAACATCACAGGAATATTCCGCACAAGCGGAGCTTCTCACATCCTGGCCCTTTCGGGGCTGCATCTTGGCATACTATACCTGCTTCTGGGACGGCTGACCAGCCCGCTGGGCAACAGTCCGCGGGCAAAGACGGCGAGGTACTGCTTAATCCTCGTAGCAGCGGGATTCTATACAGTGATGACAGGAGCCTCTCCATCAATAGTAAGAGCCTTCCTTTTCATAACAATCGGTGAGACCGCAAGACTCTTGGGAAGACGACGGAATCCTGTCGGAACCCTTCTGGCAGCGCTGACAATCCAGCTCGCCCTTAAGCCGGATGTCATATCTTCTTTAGGGTTTCAACTCTCTTATCTCGCGATGGCAGGAATAGTCACTTTATACCCGTGGCTAGAGGGCATCTATCCTGATCCAGAGGGACTTCCGGGAAGACTGGATCCCTTCCGAAAGATTTGGAAAGGGGCTGTCCTGTCAATATCCTGCCAGGTTTTCACCGCCCCATTAGTGTGGTTCCGCTTCCACACTTTCCCGCGTTATTTCCTGATCACAAACCTGACAGCCCTTCCACTGACAAGCGCGGTCATGGTACTTTCGGTAGCCACGATCGCGCTGTCTTGGGCCGGGATATGCCCGGACATTTTGATATTCCTCAACGACAAGGCGGTGAGCCTCCTCGTCGATTGCCTGAGCGTTATCAGCTCGCTGTGACCTGCCTTCTCAGCCTGTACGACCTCAAACCATAGATGAGGACAATGACAAAGCAGATAAGAGGCAAGACAAAGGACACATTGACGGCAGGGTGGCCAAAGACCACTCCCTGGTCGATTATCATCCCTTGCAGAGGAGGCATTATCGCCCCACCCACAATGGCTTCCACAAGGAATGCCGCTCCGAGGCTGGCATCCTGGGGGTCCACATTCTCAAGAGCGATACCGTAGATGGTCGGGAACATAAGCGACATGAAAGCGCTTATTCCCATCAGGCAGTATAAACCACCCATACCCACGATAGAGATCGCTCCGATAGCGCACAAAGCCGCTCCTGTGGCGAATATCGCCAACAACCTACTGGAGTTGACATACTTCATCAAGGCGGTGGCTATGAACCTTCCGCAAAGGAAGAGAGCCATGGCGATGATGTTGTAGGTCTGAGCCGTCGCCTTGTTGATGCCAAGGTTGTCAGCGTACTGGATGATGAAGGTCCAAGTCATGATCTGGGCCGCCACATAGAACATCTGGGTCAGCACTCCTTCCCTGTATAACTTATTGTGCCACAGGTTGGAAAGGCTCTTTCCGGTACTATTGGTACGCTCTGGCTGGATCTCGGTCTTAGGTACCTTGGCCAATGCGATCACGATGAGCACAACGACAACCACGATGCCGATAATGACATAGGGGTTGCGGATCACGGCAAGGTCGTGAAGACGGATGCTCGCCTTTTCAGCCTCTGAGAGAGTCGGGAATATGATCTCGCCAGCGGCATCCCTCTTGTCGGAGAGAAGCTGAGGCAAAACCACGAAGGAAGCCACGCTCATTCCCATCAGCGAACCCATAGGGTTGAATGACTGTGAGAGGTTCAATCTGCGGGTGGCGTTGGACTTCGAGCCAAGGGACAGGATGAATGGGTTGGCGGTGGTCTCCAGGAAGGCCAGTCCGAAAGTCAAGACATACAAGGAGATGCAGAAGAACGAGAACTGCTGGAACTGGGCCGCGGGAATGAAAAGGAAGGCTCCTATCGCATACAGGGCAAGTCCCAGAAGGATTCCGCTCTTGTAGCTGTGCTTACGGATGAAAAGGGCGGCAGGAATGGCCATTGTGGCATAGCCGCCATAAAAGGCGAACTGCACCAGCGAGGCCTTAGCTGCCGAGAGCTCCATCACGGTCTGGAAGGCCGCGACCATCGGGTTGGTGATGTCGTTGGCGAACCCCCAGAGAGCGAATAGGGATGTGATCAGGACAAAGATGAAGAGATATCTCCTCTCCACCAGTTTCTCTTTTGCCATAGCCTATTTGTAGATGGGTCCGAAGTTCGCGCAGGCGCGGAAATCAGCGCCCTCCTTATCCATGCCGAACGCGTTCCAAGCGGCCGGACGGAAGATCTTGGCATCGTCCACATTGTGCATGCAGACAGGGATCCTCAACATGGAGGCGAGGGTGATAACATCAGCTCCGATGTGGCCATAGGAGATGGCTCCGTGGTTGGCGCCCCAGTTGTTCATCACGCTGTAAACATCCTTGAAGGCGTCCTTCGTAGGATCGAGGCGAGGAGTGAACCAAGTGGTCGGCCAAGTGGGATCGGTACGCTTGTCAAGCACGTCGTGGATCTCAGGATCGACATTCACGACCCAGCCCTCAGCGAGTTGGAGGACAGGTCCGAGGCCGTCCACTATGTTGATCCTCATCATAGTGGCAGGGAAATCACCCTTCGACACGAAATGGATGCTGAATCCACCACCGCGGAAATAATCGCGGTCAGCGGGCATCCACCAGGAGTTCTCGAGGCACTTCTTCTCGTCCTCATCAGTCATCTCCCAGAAGGTCTTCATCACAGGATTGCCCTCAGCGTCAACACTTTGACCGCAGCCGTCCATGGTAGTGGCTCCGGAGTTGATGAGGTGGATGATGCCAGGAGCGGCCTTGCCGGTCAGTTCCTTTCCGGTCACTCTCTTGACAGCCTCAGGGCTCCAATAGGTACGAACGTCTGAGAATATCTGGGGACGGTTGGTCAAAAGATGGCCAAGCAGCATCGCTGTGCCGTTGAGTGAGTCATTCTCGGTTGCGAGAATCGTGGGCTCCCTGCGGCCGTTCCAGTCGAAGTTGGTGTTCAACAGGGTCTCGGTAAAGTCTCCGTTAGGCATCCAGTCTGTCCACTGACGCTGGCCCTGGAAACCACCGGCGATTGCGTTGTGGCCAAGGGCTTCCTCCTTGAATCCCAGCTCTTTGAGTTTAGGGTTGCCGTGTAGCAGATCCATGACGATAATGGTCATCTTTGTGACGAAATCCCAGTCCTTGTCCTTCTCCTCGCGGGTCTTCTGCTTTTCGGGGCGGTTCTTGTCCCAGCCCTCCTGAGGCATGCAATATTTCTCAACCCACGCCTTGGCTTTGGCATATTCCTCAGGATCATAGATACCGAGGTCCATCCTACGGAGAATCTCGACCTCATCGACACTCTCGTTCCTCATTCCCAAGTACTTCTGGAAGAAATCGCAGTCCACGATCGAGCCCGCAATACCCATGGTGACGCTACCGATCGACAGGTAGGACTCCCCTCTCATCTCTCCGACAGCGACAGCAGCCTTGGCAAAACGGAGGATCTTCTCGGCGACATCGCAAGGGATCGAGTTGTCATCAAGATCCTGGACATCATGGCCATATATTCCGAAAGCGGGCAAACCTTTCTGGGCGTGGGCGGCGAGGACGGCGGCAAGATAGACCGCTCCCGGGCGCTCGGTGCCGTTGAATCCCCAGACAGCCTTAGGCCAAAGAGGGTTCATGTCCATAGTCTCAGACCCGTAGCACCAGCAGGAAGTCACGGAAATGGTTCCCCAAACTCCCTCTTTCTCAAACTTTTCGGCGCAGGCCGCACTCTCGGCGACACGGCCGATAGTGGTGTCGGCGATCACGCACTGCACAGGTGTTCCGTCAGTGTATTTAAGATTTGACGAGATCAACTCCGCCACATTAGCGGCAAGAGTCATAGTCTTCTCTTCAAGACTTTCACGAACACCGCCCTGGCGACCATCGATAGTCGGGCGGATACCGATTTTAGGATGCTTCATAACTTATGTGATTATTTAAAATTGTCATTAGCTTTTTCTAAGCCTATAAATATACGGATTTTATTTGAATATGGACCTGATAAGCCAGACGGTTTTTTCCCACAAGGTGCTGTCAGGATCTTTCCATACGGGAATCTCCGCATTCCTGCTCGTTGTGGCCAAGACTCCCGGAGCGACCATCCTCGCGACACCTGACCTCGCCAACTTCTTGCCAAGGCCTATGTACAGAAGCTTCCGGCTGAAGAAATCAGTCGGAGCCTCCAGGTGAGCGAAAGCATATTGCGGGACAAGGGCAATCGAAAGGTCGAACAGAGCGCATGGGATGGGGATAACCGGGTCAGGCTCAATGAGTCGGCCTCTGCGGGTCCTTCCTCCGAAAAGGAGGCTTTTGTCTTGCCTGGAGACGGTGCCGACGAGCACGGCCTTGTGGCGAAGGAACTCGGAATTCTCCAGAAGGCTGGCGATCATCCCCTCCTCCAGCCTCAAATCGTGGTCAATCCAGAGGTAAAAATCGGCACCCTCTTTAGAAGCGCTCTCCCACACGGCCTGACAACCGTTTTCCCCGGCATCGTTGAGGAATATTGAGAAAGAATATTTCCCTTCGGACGCGACAGCGTCAATCTGCTTCTGACACTCTTCCAGGCAACCGGAAGAACCGTCATCTCCCTCATGGATCGTGATGAGTATGGCGACTTTGGACATATTCCTTTAAGAATCAAGTTTGAGGACAGCCATGAAGGCGCTCTGAGGCACCTGCACAGTACCTATCTGGCGCATCCTCTTCTTGCCTTCCTTTTGTTTCTCAAGGAGCTTGCGCTTTCTGGTCACATCTCCTCCATAGCACTTGGCTGTCACATCCTTACGCACCTGACGGACCGTCTCCCTGGCGATGATCTTAGCTCCAATCGCCGCCTGCACCGCAATGTCAAATTGTTGACGCGGAATGAGTTCCTTCAGTTTGACGCACATCTTGCGACCGAAATCATAAGCATGATCCTCATGGATAAGCGAAGACAGGGCATCCGCCGGATCTCCGTTCAGAAGGATGTCCAATTTGACCAGCCTCGCCGGACGGAAATCGATGACATGGTAGTCGAAGGACGCGTAACCTTTTGATATTGACTTAAGTTTGTCGTAGAAATCGAACACTATCTCGGAAAGCGGCATGTCATAGGTGAGTTCGACCCTGTCAGCGGTGATGTAATGCTCGCCTATGAGAGTTCCCCTCTTGTCCATGCAGAGTTTCATGATCGGACCATAGAAGTCGGTCTTCGAGATGATCTGGGCCCTGATGTAAGGCTCCTCGATGTGGTCGATAAGTGTCGGGGCGGGAAGGCCGGACGGATTGTGGACATCCAAGACTTCCCCCTGGGTGGTATAGACCTTATAAGAGACGTTCGGGACAGTGGTGATCACATCCATACCGAACTCCCTGAAGAGTCTTTCCTGGACGATCTCGAGATGGAGCAGTCCTAGAAAACCGCACCTGAAACCGAAACCCAAGGCGAGAGAGGACTCGGGCTCATAGACAAAGGAAGCGTCATTGAGCTGGAACTTCTCGAGGGTGGCCCTGAGTTCCTCAAACTTGTCAGCCTGAACAGGATACATTCCAGCGAAAGCCATCGGCTTAACTTCCTCAAAGCCAGCGATCGCG
>OMQO01000014.1 GCA_900313275.1 uncultured Bacteroidales bacterium | reverse complement strand
ATGGCAGCAGCCGCCTCCTTCGTCGCCGGATCCAGTTCAAATCCAAGCTTCGCGCAGAACCGGACTGCGCGGAAATAGGCAGATCCTTGTAGAAGAGCAGACCGTCAGATGTACGGCTGTAGTATTCAATCGTTCCGGAGATGTTCTTGAAGATCGTGAAGTCGGTACCGACGTTGAACTGCTTGTTCTTCTCCCACTGGAGCTCAGGGTTCGAGAGAGCGGAAGGACGCAGACCGGAGATCGTGTACATGTTATCGTTCTCGTAAAGACCCTGATAACCGTAGAGAATCTCGGAACCCGGCCTACCATTGCTCTGACGCACAATCAGTTTGTCATTACCGGTCGTACCGTAGCTGGAGCGGATGACCATGTTGTCAAGCCAACTGATGTTCTTCATGAACTCCTCGTTTGTGAGCCTCCAAGAAGCACCGACTGAGAAGAAGTTACCCCAGCGGTTGTCCGGGTGGAACCTGGAGGAACCATCACGACGGAAGGAAGCGGAGAGATAGTATTTGTTGGCGAAGTTGTAATCGACCTTTCCGAGGAAGGAGAGGAGGGCATACTTGTCGCGAGCAGAACCAGCCTCCCACTCACGAGAGGTGTTATTCAACTCATACTGATTGATTTGCATGATACCGGCACCGTAGGCCCATCCGGAATTGTCCGAATAGCTGTAGGCCTCCTGGCCGGCCATGAGATCGAGCCTGTGGTCGCCCCACTGGTGACCCCAGTTGAGAATGTTGTTCCATGTGAGGGACATCAGCTGATCCCAAGAGCGCTGGGCGTCACCACCTCCGTCAGAGACCGTGAGTCCGTAAGGGGCTTTCTGGCCAGAGCCGTGAACGGCGGAGCCATAGTAGTAAGCCATTGAGAGGTTGGTGTCGAGGTTGACACTTGAGCGGAACTTGATGTCGTAAGGAAGTGTCAGCTCAGCGAAATAACGGGCGGTGATGCTATGGCCGTCAGAGCTGTTGAAATATTCGTCATTATCATTGTTCCAATAGTCTCCAAGGCCGTTGACAGGGTGAATACCGAAGAAACCGGTGAAGTTGGTTCCGTAGTCATACATCCTCTTTCCCGTCTTCTCGGAATAGACCCAGTCGGTGTTGTCCCTGTTGCGCAGCCAAGGTGACTGGAGGGTCGAATAGTAGATGTGAGCGCGGTTTGAACCGGTGAAGTTCTGCCTCCAATAGGAATAGGAGACGCTTCCACCAAGCTGGAGCCAATTGTTGATCTGGCTGCTGACGTTGGCCCTGAAAGAGTAACGTTTGTAGTACTGGTTCAGCATGTAACCACCGTCATCGATGAAACCGGTTGACACGAAGTAGTTGGTCTTCCCGCTGTCGGAAGCTCCACTCACGTCAATGCCATAGTCCTGGCGAAGCTTGCGTGAGAAAATGGCACCATAGACATCCCAATCGGAAGGATCCCAGGCATACTGGAGGTTCGGGTTGATGGTGGGATTGCCGTTGCCATCATGGAGAACCCACTGATTGTCAGGGATTCCATTCTTGAACGGAGAAACATAGTCGCTTGTTCCTGAAGAGGTCACCACCTTACGAAGCTTAAGACCGACAATCTGAGCGGAGGCAAGGTCACCAGCTGTCTTGGCATCATTTCCTTCAAGATAATAGTGATCATTGAAATAAGCTTCCCAGTTGAGGAGGAGGGTCTCCTTAGGGTCAGCCATTGTCTTCGGGTTGGGAACCGAACTGTCGGAAGTACCCCAGGCGGCTCGGAAATTCACCTTGGGTTTACCAACCGAAGAACCCTTCTTAGTGGTGATGATGACAACACCATTAGCGGCCCTGGAACCGTAAAGGGAGGATGCGGCGGCATCCTTCAAAACGGTCAGGCTCTCGATGTCGGAAGGGTTGATCGAGTTCAGGCCTCCGTCATAAGGCATACCGTCAACGACATATAGAGGATCTGATTTTCCGGACATGGAGGAGACTCCACGAATCTGGATTCTGGCCTCGGAACCAGGGTTAGCCGCGAAGTTGGAAACCTGCACACCAGCTGACAGACCTTGCAGGGCGGAAGAGAAACCTTCTCCGTTGAGTTTGTCGAGCTGATCGGACTTCACAACGGAAGCGGATCCTGAGAAGGAGGCTTTCTTTGTCGTACCATACGCCACGACGATGGTCTCGTCCAAAGTCTCGTTATCCTCAGTGAGGGTAACGACCATGCCATTCTCAGCCTTTACAAGCAGAGATTTGTAACCAAGACACGTGACTTCAAAAGAAGCTCCCTCAGGAACATTCCTGACCGAGAAAGAGCCATCCGAAGCTGTAATGCTTCCATTGGTCGTGCCTTGTACAACAACACCGGCACCAATGATGCCGGCGCCAGAAGCGTCACGGACGAATCCGGAGATTGTCCTCTGAGCCCATGCGGCTGGAGACAGCATGAAAACTGCCGCCAGCAAGGCGAGCGTTTTGATTAAAGAATGCCTTTTCATCTTAAAGATAGATTGGTTAATAAGTTTCGCGTTTTTATTAAAACCTGCGCATTTTAAGACAAATATACAGTAATTTTAATAAAACGCAAACAATTTAACCCAATCTGATACTACCCCAAAAGGCCTATGATGAAAATCGCCGCTATGGTGACTGGGGCTATGTACTTGATAAGGAAATAGACAACAGGAAATATCTTCCCTGTGCCTCTTAATTGTCCATTGTTGGTCAACTCGTCTTTCACAGCGGATTTGTCCATCCTCCAGCCGACAAAGATGCTGAAAAGAAGTGCTCCTATCGTCATCAGGAAGTTGGACGCGAGCCTGTCGCAGAAGTTGAATATGGTGTTGCCGAACAACTTGACCCCGGAAAGGACTCCGAACGAGAGGGAACAAAGTACGCCGACCACCAACGTGATCAAAAACAAGAGGATTGTGGCTTTATGGCGGGTGAGTTTCTTTTCCTCAACTAAGTAAGCCACACCTACTTCCATCATCGAGATAGAAGAGGACAGGGCAGCGACCAAGATGGTCAGGAAGAAGAGGATGGAGACCGCGGCGCTGATCACTTGGCCACCTGACCCCATCTTCGCGAATATGAAAGGAAGGGTCTCGAAAACAAGGCCATCACGGCAAATCCAGCCAATATGGCGAACAAAAGGTCGAAAAAGGCCGTACCCGAAGCGGAAGCGATGATATTCTCATCTTTTCTGACATAAGAAGCGTAGGTCAACATGGTACCGACTCCGAGCGATAGGGAGAAGAAACTCTGGCCTAGCGCGGCGGCATAGGCTCCTGGTGTCAATTTGGAGAAATCCGGCTTGACAAGGTACCGGACCCCCTCGCCTGCTCCGGGCAATGTCATTGAATACACCGCTATGATGACTATCAACACGAACAGGACCGGGATAGAGATTTTGCTGAACTTTTCAATCCCCTTATTGACTCCAAGGTACACTATCAAAGCGGTCAACGAAAGGAAAACCATCGTGCAGACAAGTGGCCACCATGTTGAAGATGAGAAGGTTCCGAACATGGCCGTGACGGCCTCGGCGTTCTCTTGGCTGAACTGTAAAGCGACAGCCTTGCACAAGTAGGCGAAAGACCAGCCGCCAACAACGCTGTAATATGAGAGGATTATAAGCGGGGATATGACGGTAAGAAGCCCGAGCCATTTCCAAGCCGAGCCTGGAGCAAGGGTGTTCATCGCCCCGAATGTGCCCTGATGGGTCCTGCGGCCAATTATTGTCTCCGATAACAGGATAGGCATCGATAGCAGGAAACAACAGAAGATATAGACCAGAATGAAGGCCGCCCCGCCATATTCACCGACGATAAAGGGAAACCTCCAAATATTACCAAGGCCAATGGCTGACCCGGCCATGGCCATTATCACCGTCGCGCGGCTTCCAAAACTCTCCCTGCCCGTCATAACACAAAATTAGAAATGAATATGATCATGACAACTATCGGAGCGACATAGCGGACAAGGAAATAGAACACTCCGAAAACCTTATTGTTGATTGTCCCGCCGTTTGTGAGCTCATCCCTTATCTCCTTCTTGTCCATTTTCCACCCCACGAAGAGCACGACCAGCATGACACCGACGGTCAGCATGAAATTGGATGAGAACGCATCCACTTTGCCGAAAGCTTCCATGGAGAACACGCTCGCAAGGCCGAGAACCCACGCGAGCAGGAAAACGAGCAGGCAGGCCACGCTTCTTTTGATTCCCTTCTCCTCAACAAGGTAAGCGACACCAACCTCTATCAGGGATATACTTGAAGTCATGGCGGCGACAACCACCGAGAAGAAGAACAGGACAGCGATAATTGTCGCGAGCAGAGGAGAAGACGAAGCTCCCATCCCGGTAAACACATGAGGCAGGGTCTGATAGACCAAACCAGGGCCGCTGCTCGGAGCTATTCCCGCGGAGAACACCGCCGGCATGATGGCGAATCCGGCAAGAATAGAGAACAGCAAGGCAGCCAGTACCGTACCGGCTCCGGAAGCCACAAGGTTCTCATCCTTATGGACATACGATGAATATGTCAGGACAATACCCATTCCAAGGGACATCGAGTAGAAACTCTGTCCAAGCGCGAAAGCGAAGGTCCTTCCTGTAATCTTCGAGAAATCAGGTTTGATGAGATAATCTATTCCCTTGTCCGCGCCAGGCATGTTCACGGAATATATCATGATGAGGACGATCAGGACAAAAAGGAGCGGGATTGAGATCTTGTTGAACTTCTCAATACCAGCTTTTACCCCAAAAGCGACAATTCCGCAAGAGAGAGCGAGAAAAATGGTGTTGAAGAGCAGCGGAACCCATCCTGTGGGACGGAAGTCGCCGAAATTCAATGAGAAAGACTTGAAAAAGTACTCTATTGACCAGCCTCCCACAATGCTGTAGTAAGAGACTATGATCATTGGAGTGACGACACTCAGGTAACCCAACACCTTCCAACCGCTGCCGGGCGCGAGTTTTTTCATCGCACCGATAGCATTGGCGCTGGTACGTCGCCCGATCACAGCCTCTGACAGGAATATCGGGAAAGACAGCAGGAAGGAGCATAGGATAAAAACCAGAATGAAGGCCGCTCCGCCGTATTCCCCGACCATGTAAGGGAAACGCCAAATGTTACCCAGCCCTATTGCCGAGCCGGCCATCGCCATGATCACAGCCGCCCTGCTGCCAAAGTTCTCTCTATTTGTCGCCATTTGTTATATTCGTTTATCAGATTCTTCGCTACGCTCAGAATGACACTCTTGTGTAAATCGTGAATTCGTAGCCGTAGCCGGTCTCGGGGTCAATCGCTACGGGGGTGGTGGATTCAACTTTCCAGATGGCCGGATCTATCACAGGAAAAAAGGTGTCCGCATCCTCAATCGTTGTGTGGACATGGGTGATGTAAAGCTTGTCCGCTGTCGGCAGAGCCTGACGGTAGGTCTCCCCTCCACCCATCACAAACACCCTTTCCGGTCCCTGAGCTTGTCGAAGGGCCTTGGAACCCAAGTACTTGTAGGCCTCCTCAAGGCTTCCGACCTCCACTACTCCTTCCGGCTTGTCCGGCCAGGGGAAAATAGATATCACCACATTCTCCCGCTTTGGAAGTGGCTTACCTCCAATGGATTGGAACGTCATCCACCCCATCACCACGGGACTTCCTGTGGTGGTTTGGCGGAAATATTTCATGTCTTCGGCGATGTGCCACAAAAGAGCGTTTGACTTTCCGATGGCCCGGTTATCGGCGATCGCCACTATTATGCATTTTTCCATATTTCATAATTACATTAGACCGCGACTGGAGCCTTGATTGCGGGCCAGGGGTCATAACCTTCGAGGGTAAAGTCCTCATAAACAAAATCATAGATACTCTTGACTTCCGGGTTCAGAATCATTCTTGGTAACGGGCGAGGCTCCCTTGAGAGTTGCTCCCGAACTTGGTCGAAATGATTGAGATAGATGTGGGTGTCACCTGTGGTGTGGATAAAGTCTCCTGGCTTAAGGCCGCAGGTTTGAGCTATCATCATCGTCAGAAGGGCATAGGAAGCGATGTTGAAAGGCACCCCGAGGAAAGTGTCGGCACTGCGCTGGTAAAGCTGACAAGACAGTTTCCCTTCTGCCACGTAGAACTGGAACAAGCAATGACAAGGGGGAAGAGCCATCTTGTCCACCTCTCCAGGATTCCATGCGGAAACAAGTATCCTGCGGGAATCAGGATTATTTTTGATGGTCTGGACAACCTGAGTCAACTGGTCGATCGACCTTCCGTCAGGAGCTGGCCATGAGCGCCATTGGTGACCATACACCGGCCCCAGGTCACCATTCTCATCAGCCCACTCGTCCCATATAGAGACACACTTGAGATGGACTTTCTTGGTTGTCAAAAGCGGAAAGCCTTCCGACAAGTCAAACCTCATCTGATGGCCGAAAACAGACTTTGTCCCAACGCCGGTGCGGTCTTTCTTAACCACACCTTCGTCCATGATCCTTCTCAACAAGTCAAGATATTGCCTCATACCACGGAGAATTGCCAGATTATAGCCTCCTCAAACTGATTCTCGGGACGAAGGACCGTTGAAGGATAGTCGGGTTTATTAGGAGAATCGGGGCAGTGCTGGCACTCGATCGCGACTCCCTCGTAATCGAAATACGATCTTCCGCATTTACCGGCAGGACATCCGGCGAGCCAGTTGCCTGTGTAGATCTGCACGGCAGGCTGAGTCGTCAGAACCTCCAGCATACGGCCGCTTTGAGGGGAATACAACTTCGCCGCGGACTGAAGCTGGCCAGGCTCGTAACCATTTATCATCCAACAATTATCGTAGCCTTTGCCATACTTCAAGGCAGGGAAATCCTCCTTGATCTCGGCTCCGATCGCCTTGAACTCCTGGAAGTCCATCGGTGTTCCCGCCACGGGATCGGGCTCTCCAACAGGAATGAGGGTCTCATCGGTAGGCAGATAGACCGAAGCGTTCAGCTTAAGCTCATGAGCGAGTATGTCTCCATTGCCTTCTCCGTTGAGGTTGAAATAGGCATGGTTGGTAAGGTTTACCGCTGTCGCCTTGTCTGACCTCGCGGTGAAATAGAGCTTAAGCGCGTTATCCTCGCCCCACTCATAGCGGGCGACGACCTTGAGATTGCCAGGATAGCCGGCCTCTCCGTCCTCTGAGAAATACATGAATTCCACGCCATCATTGGCTATCCTGCTGTCCCACACTTGGTTCTGGAAACCGGCAGGGCCGCCGTGAAGGTGATTTGGGCCGTTGTTGACAGGCAGGGTATATTCGGCTCCGTCAAGGGTGAACTTTCCTTTGGCGATCCTGTTGGCGTACCTTCCGGGACATTTGCCGGCACAAGGACCATCAGCGAAATAGCTAGCGGCCTCGGGATAGCCCAAAACGACATCCGCGAGCTTGCCATCCTTGTCAGGCACGGCGATCCCGACAATTCCGGCTCCGACACTTGAGAGCCTCACGAAAGCTCCGCTCTCATTCTGAAGGGTGTAAAGGAATATCTCCTTACCGTCGGGGCCTTTGCCCCATAATTCTTTTGTGATCTTCATATCGGTTTGATTTCAAATATTCTCAAGATAAGCCAGAACCCTCTCGACCGGAGCGTCCTTAATCAACACAACTTTATCTTTATCAAGGACATACATAGACGGGATAGCTCTGACATTATATGTCAAATCCTGACGTATAGTATAGTCCTGGTCGAAGCCATTTATCCAATTTTTAGGATATTCTGACGCATACGCCCGCCATTTGTCTATCTCAAGATCGATGTACAAGTTGACCACCGCGAGCCTCCCGGACGAAATCAGGGACTTCACACTCTGGCTCAAAGTCAACCGCTCAATCACATCCTCGCAAGCGGGACAGCCAGGGTTGGAAAAGAACAAGAGAACCAAATCAGAATCGATTGAATATAAGGTTCTTCTCTTGCCTCCAAGGGTTGTGAAACGGATGTCCGCGGCGGGGGTCCCGACCTGATTAAGAGCGCACATTTCCGCCTCTCTGGAATACGCCGGCTTAAGATCCTCGGAAACCAAGTCTGACGAGACCAGGCCAAGGGCATAAGGCCGGTACAGATCCTCGTCCCTTACAGGAGAGTTGGGGTCGTAAAGGTACTTCGGAACCATTTCCTGAAAATAGCCGAACACATCCGAAGAGGGGTTAGCTTTCTGGAAGTCGTTGACTTTACGGAAGAACGCCCCGACGGATTTAGTCGCCTCAACTCTTGGACAGAAATTCTCGAGTATCGTGACATAGCGGCCAAGGGCCGATTCCACATCGTCTTTCGGAACCCCGTTTACGACCGAAGTGTCGCCAGGATACTCTTTGTCCAAAAAGGCATCCCAGAAATGGTTGGCGATATAGACATATTTTTCCGTATCGCCGGACAACACGGATGGAGCCTTGGGCATCTCAGGAAAACTCCTGACGATCTTTGTCTCCTCCGTCCCTGCTTGAGACCGTCCTCCCTTCCCGCCACAACCGGCAAGAAGGACGACAGCGATAAGGAAAATATGTGGAAACATACGCATTCCGGCAAACGAATATTCCTACAAATTTACTTAAAACTTATCATTATTCTGTATCTTAGTGCCATAAATGAAAAGGTTCGCTCTTATCTTTTTTTCGTTGATCTTATCCTGCGGGATTCTCCGGGCACAGTTCTCTTTGACTGGCAGTGACCCAGGGAGAGTCCGTTGGCAAAAGATGGACACTCCGGATTTCAGGATCATATTCCCGGAAGGAGAGGATTCCCTCGCGAGGGTCTATGGCTCTTGGCTTGAAAAAGCCAAGGTCGCGACAAGCTGGTCTTCGGGAATGGAAATAGGTGAGTATCATAGGGGTAAGCTTCCTGTCATCCTTCATAGCTTCTTCCCCCTGTCCAACGCCTCCGTGGCTTGGGCCCCTAAAAGGATGGACATCTACACCGTCCTGGATCCATATTCTCCGACTCCGGTACCCTGGGAAAAACTTCTCGCTTTTCACGAAGGGCGACACGCTTCACAGATGCAAGCCGGGGAGGGTGGGCGCAACAAGGTGCTGAGTTATCTTACCGGAGAGCTTTTCGCCGGTGCCGCGGCGGGAATATACGCCGGCCCTACTTTGCTTGAAGGCGATGCCGTTGTCACCGAGACAGCTCTCACGGAGTCTGGACGGGGACGGCAGGCCTCTTTCCTCCAGTACATGGTTCCAGCATTTGACTGCGGGGATTGGCGGGACTATTGGAGATGGTCTCTTGGTTCAAATAAGTTCTATACCCCCGACCATTACCGGACCGGTTACATGCTAGTTTCCGGCATGAGGGTGTTTTACAATGACCCGCTGTTCACTAGCGAGTATTTTTCGAGAGTCAGGAAAGGCGGCCTTTTCCTGTTGAAGAAAACCGTCAAGAACGCCAGCGGGATGAATATCCGCAAATCATTCAAGGTGATAGAGGAGCGTTATCATGACATCTGGACCCAAGAAGCCGAAGCGAGATGGCCTTTCATGCCATCTGAACAGGTTTCCGTCACCCCTTGGAGACATGTGTCCTATTCGGGAACCGTCGTTGATTCTGAAGGGTTTCTTTGGTCTCAAAAAGCAGGAATGACAGTGACCGGAGCCCTGGTCCGGACATCTCCCGACGGGAAAGAGACCCGCGCCAGATCCTTCGCTACCTACACAAGCCCCTTGGCCTACGACCAGACTGGCGGCAGGATTTACTGGTCGGAGTCTGTCAAAGATCCGAGATGGACTCTCGGAGGCTCGGCAAGAATCCGCTACATCGAGACCTCAACACCGTCCAAAATCCATAACCTTACATTGAGCGGAAAGTATTACAACCCAGCACCTTCCCCAGATGGAGCCTTTGTCTCCGCAACTGAGTATCCCTCCACCGGAGGATCCCGGATAGTAGTGCTTAAAGCTTCTGATGGGGAGATGGTCAGAATTATAGAAGCTCCTGATTCACTGCAATTTACAGAAACAGCTTGGGTGGATGGCCGTCTCTTTGCCGCCGGTCTCTCGGATCATGGGATGGGAATATATGCCCTAGAGCCTCTAAGAACCATTTTAGACCCGCGGCCAGTCGAACTCTCAACCTTAAGATCCTATCCATTGAAACCGGCTCTGACCTTTGTCTGCGACCGGACGGGAGTGGGCGAGATGTATCTTTTGGAGCCTACCTCTGGAACCCTGACGCAGGTGACTTCGACACGATATGGTATTTCTTCCCCGGCTTTCAACGCCAAGGCTGACACTCTTTTCTATAGCACCCCGGCCCCTTCGGACAAACCGGAAGCCTACAGACAGGGATTGATGCTTTACGCTACCCCTGCCAAAGACCTGCCGTACAAGGAAGTGTCTTTCAATGACATACACAAATACCCTGTCGCGGAAGCTCTCTCAGCCCAAGAAAAAGCCCTTGCCGGCGCTGAAGGGTGGAAAACAAAGGAATATTCAGAAACAACTTTCTCAGAGCCAAAGAGATACGGGAAATTAACCCCGACTTTCCATTCTTGGGCTCCGATCTATTTCAGTTACGACAACATCAGCAAGCTTTCCGCCGACGATTACTACAACACCGCGTCTCTCGGCGCCACCGCTTTGTTCCAGAACCTGATCGGAGACGGCTACGGCTCCTTGGGATACGGATTCCATAGAGATCCCGACACAAGAGACAGCTGGAGACATTCCGCTCATCTGAAATACTTGTACACGGGACTTTACCCAATCTTTGAGTTTTCGGCTGACATCGGTGATCGTTCAGCGGTAAATATCTGCCGGGTTCAACAAACGAATGAGGCTAAAAAACAGGTCGCTGTGTTTTCTTCCGGACAGCCGAACGGGAAACCATACATCAGCAGCACCTTAAGGGTGTATATTCCTTTCAGTTTCAGTTCAGGAGGCCTTTCGAGGGGGCTGGTCCCGCAAGTGAAGGCGCGATTGACCAACGACATTTATAACGACAAGATCAGCCTCCAGACAGTTAAGGAACAAGGCGCCAATCCTGAAGAAACAGGGATTCTAGGAAACGACCACGCTTCTTCATTATGGTCGCTGGACATGGCGGTAAGAGGCTATGTCATGAGGGAAAAGGCTCTGTCACAGATATTTCCAAGGCTGGGAATAGGAGCCGAGATAGGGTTCAGGACCCGTCCTGGGCACACCGGCGCCTTCTCAAACACGGCTCACCTGTACTCCTACGGCTATTTGCCAGGCATCCTTCAGAATCAGGGACTGAAGATCACCGCCACAATGGGTAAGGACATTGGTGGAGGAACATACAGCTATCCGGAAACGTCTGTCTCCTTTGTGCCGAGGGGTTTTTCAGAAACCAACCTCGGCAGCGTCCTAAACTCCTGTTCTCCAGAAAAATATAAATTGACGTTCGACTACGCCATTCCGCTATTGAACCTGGACTGGTCCGGACTCTGCCCGCTGGTCTATGTGAAGAACATCAACATCACACCATTTTTCGATTATTCATTCCTTAAGTTCAACTATTACAGCGATTTCCACATCAACAAAAATAACGTTCAAAAGGAAAACCTGACAAGCGTGGGATTGGATCTGACCTTCACTCTCGGAAACATCCTTTGGCTTCCTTTCGATTCACAATTCGGTGTCCGTTACGCGAGGAATTCCTGGAACGGGATAGAGAATCTCAATGTTAAAGGCCTTGGAAAAGACTACTTTAATCTGATATTCGATGTTTCATTCTGATTTTTTTATATCTTCGCGTAAATAGTAGAATCTTTTACTAATTTTCAATATGGAAAAAAACAAGTCCGTCCCCGCCTTTTGGGGAAAAGAGGATTGGCAAGCCGTGTGGCTAGGATTCATCGTGATCATCATAGCCTGCATTGCTGTCCTTACCAAAGCCTTTGATTTCTCGGCAGTTAAGTTCTCCACTTGGGCCGTTGGCGAAGCCGCCGCGACCAAGGCCGTTCCGCTCGGTGAGCAACTGGGCGCATGGGAGTTCTGGCGCAAGCTGATCGTCACGGTCGTGGTGCTCTGCGCGCTATTCACCCTCGGTGTCAAACTTCAAGGCGAAAGTGTCAAGAAGTACATCCCGGCCTTCCTCTGCCTGTTCGTCATCGCCCTTGTGGTGCGTTTCGTCAGCGCCGAGTTCACCCTCAACCGTTATCTTGAATGGGCCTTCTGGGCTCTCTTGATCGGCCTTCTCATCTCCAACACTGTTGGTGTTCCGGACTGGCTCAAACCAGCCATAAAGACAGAGTTCTACATTAAGACCGGACTTGTCATTATGGGTTTCTCCGTCTTGTTCTCCAACATCGCTAAGTTCGGACTCTACGGCCTTGGAATCGCATGGATCGTTACCCCGATCGTGATCATATTCATGTGGTGGCTCGGAACAAAGGTCCTGAAGATTGACAATAAGCCTTTGGTAATCACCTTGGCTTCAGCGACTTCCGTCTGCGGCACATCCGCCGCCATAGCGACTGGCGCCGCCTCGGGAGCAAAGAAGGACGACCTTTCTATCGCCATCTCTATCTCCATCATATTCACCATCCTCATGATGGTCTTCGAGCCGATGATCATCAAGGCTGTGGGTATGAGCCAGCTGATGGGTGGCGCGCTGATCGGCGGAACGGTTGATTCGACAGGTGCCGTTGTTCTCGCAGGTAACGCTCTTGGAGCGGAGGCGGAGCAAGCCGCTGTCCTCGTGAAGAGCATCCAGAACATCCTTATCGGCTTCATCGCCTTCTTCGTGGCCGTGTTCTTCGCCACGAGGGTCGAGAAGACCTCTGAGAAGAAAGTAGGTGCCGGAGAGATCTGGAAGCGCTTCCCGAAGTTCATCATCGGTTTCTTCGTGGCTTCTCTCGTGGCCTCGTTCCTGATCCAGCCTATCTTCGGCGGAGACCAAGTCAGCGCCATCAACAAGGTTTTGGACCAGTACAAGAACTGGGCTTTCGTCCTCGCGTTCACCAGCATCGGTCTTGACACCAATTTCAAGGAGCTGGCAAAACAGATGCATGGCGGAAAGGTGCTCTGGCTCTACATCATAGGCCAGGTGTTCAACATCGCCCTTACGCTCTTCGCTGTCTGGTTCCTCCTGTCGGGAGTGGTCTTTGACATCCCCGTCCTTGACCTCTTCAAATAGTGGGTTCCAGAAAGGACAAGTTATTCAAAGTGGTCACGATCCTCGTGGTGGTGGCCACTTTGATTTGTGCTTTGTGGATTATGGGGAATAAGCTGGGGCTTGTTCCTGACTATGATTTCGGGGCGGGGGCATATTACTATGCCGACATCCCGGGGTTTGAGAATATAGAAAAAGAAAACGCTTTCCACACCTCCGTTCCCTATTGGGTCCATGTGGTTCTGTTTCTTGGCTGGGGCTGGCTGATGTACCGTCTCTGGGTGTGGATCGACAAACGGAAATAAATGACCACCAAAACTTTAGCTACCTGTTCCTCTTGTGGGGAGAAACATGAGATAACCTATTACAGCGGCATCAACACCGCCGAAGATCCGGAGCTTAAAGCTCGGGTCAAAGATGGTTCTCTCTTCCTTTGGGAATGCCCTCATTGCGGGAAGACAAACCTTTCCGTAGGTCAGACAATCTACCATGATCCGGAGGAAAAGCTGATGATCTGGCTGCTTCCGGAAGGCTTGGTGCCAGAAGATAAAGTACGGGCGGTGGAAGCGAGCCTTGAAAGCGCCGCGGAAACCCTTGAGGGATATTCCTTCAGGAGGGTCGGTGATGTCGGCTCGCTTATCGAGAAAGTCAACATTTTTGACGCGGGGCTTGACGACACAGTGATGGAGATGGTCAAGTATGTCACGAAAATGGAACTTGCCGAGAAAGGCGGGAAGCCTCTCTCTGACACGCCGTTCAAGTTCTACAGGATGGAAGGACCGGACAATGAGCTCACTTTCACTTTCCCGTCAGAAGGCGCGATGCAAGGGGTCCAGGTGGGCTTCAATGTTTACGAAGATTGCGCCGGAATAATCCGACGCAATCCATCAATGAGACCGCCAAGCGGTTTTCCTATAATCGACCAGGGCTGGATCGCCCGTTTCTTCGGTTCCTGAGCCTGTCGGCTTATTCCATATAAAACATCTCCTCCAGCGGGATGGAGACCGGCGAATTGTCCGGATTGACTTCCATGACATCAGCCATGTAGTCCCACCATTTCTTGACGATCTCCTCGTTTCCCAGATCCTGTGATCCGCCCTCACCAGTGACCTCCTGATAGGCGAAAAGGATGTTCGTCTCTTCGTCAAGGAATATGGAATAATTACCTACTCCACTGTCTTTCAACATCTTCCGCATCTCCGGCCAGAGACCGGCATGACGTTTTTTGTATTCCTCCTTAAATCCCTCGTTCAGCTTCATCTTGAACGCAAGGCGCTTGACTTTACCTTCCATGATATTAGTTTTAATTAAATGTGATTATCATTGTTTTGTCAAAGATAGGGAAAAATCATTCTTTTTCTTATCGTTTTTGACTTTGAATACAATCCGGTATAACTTCTCGCCCCAAACTACGGAGAGCCTCGGGTCTTCCAAAACCTTCTCCTCTATCACTCCATCAAGTTGCGAAGAAGGATAAGACAGCCTCAGATTGAAGTCCTTGCCGTGAAGAATCACCCCTCCTGGCTCTTCTTCACAAGGAAGGGGAGTCATAAAAACCACCTCGGTTTTGTCCAACGCCTCAACGAGGGAATAAGAATCATTGATTATGAATGACTTCCCTCTTTTAAGGGTGTATTTTCTGGTCCACGTTGAAACCATTGCCTCCTTAGGATAAGCTCCGGAGATGTCAGTTGAGAACTCAACCTGGCTTCCGGAAGATTTGAAGGATGTGTTTTTCGCCCGGAAATCGCCTCCGTCTCTCTGCATAATCCCGTTGATAATCGGCAGATTATGATATCCGGATCGCATCGTCCAAATCTTGTATCGGTCGGGACTGAATGTCTCCCTGGTGTATGTCCCAACTCCAGGATCCACAAAAACCGGTTGGCCATTATAGAACAGGATGAAAGAACCAACATCATTGTGATTGTGTTGCTCACCATTATTGCCACCTTTCGCGGCGAAGAAAAAGCCCTCGTTCGAATCTTGTCTGTCACGCCCTACCGCTACTTGCAGATCTGGCAGATATGCCTCAGAAACAAGAACTTCCAAGGGTTGTGCGGCTGGAATGAAATCAAAGAGGTTGAACAATGTCTGGCCAATATCTCCGGACAAAGGGCGTTTGTTAATATTGTCCCTGTCCGTCAAAAAAGCCCCGAAACCATCAAGGCGAGAATCTCCGATATCCTGGCCATATCTGGAAACCATTATTCCGTCATGACCTATCCTTGCGGGTGCGTCGGCAAAGTTGACATAATTGTTCCCGTTGGCAATATAGAGCTTATAGATATAGCGACCCATCTCCTTGATAATGTCTTCTTGGAAAATGTCTATTTTCCCATCAGAGCAATTCTTAAGCAAAGTCAGGTAGTTGTGCAGCTTTCCGACAGCGGCGCCCCAATAAGAAGGCCCTTCGCTGCAACCTCCATCCGCCGGATAAGAGTTTATGAAAAGATCCACCGACCTCATGGTCTTATAGATTCCGTCAAGTCGCTTCTGGGGATCCTTCTCGAAAATCAGGATGCTGGTAAGCACATTGTAACAACACCATGGAGTCCAGTTGTTGACATTCCCTGAGTTCCAGCCGGTTATCCACCAGAAATCATTCCTTGAATAGAAGGGCTCAAGAACCTTCTCATACATTTCCGCGACCAGTCGGTCTGATATTATAGGGGAGATTTTGTCGAACTCGTCGCGCAGGAAGAACCAAATCCAGGAGAGGGTAGAGGCCACATCGCCCACAGTCAAATCAATAACCGGATTCGACGCGTCGGGCAAGATCGTGGTCGGATTGGATATCGGGCTGCCATATTCATAGAGATAGAAATGGGCCGAACTGCCCCAAAAAGTCTGCTCGCAATAGGCGAACAGTCCATTGATGATGTCATCCAGGAAACGGCCTTTGCCTTCCACAAGCTCAGCGTAAAACAAAGAGCGTATGGCGGTAAGGCGTTGGCTTATCATATTGTCAACCACCGCCCTGTTGCCTGTCCTTGTGAACTCCAGATACATAGACGGCAGCACAGTCGGCCATCCGAAGCCAAGATACTTCTCTCCGGCGGCAATGGTGGCCTCCCGCCGCTCTTGAGGAATCTTTTCCCAAGCCTGGCGGTCATAGTAAGAAGGATATTTCACCCAATCCGATCCAGAACGACAAAACCGGGACACTTGATCCCGGTTATAATTGTTTGTCAACAGGTTCCTATTTTCTTGCGCGGAAACCTGTGCCGATAAACACAAGAGAAGCAGTGCGACTAGCCTACTCCACCTTCCTCGCGCCATCGCTGATGACAACATCGTAAATCTTGACATCGTGACCGAACTCAGCGGCGAACTTCTCCTTTACCGTGGCAATGAAATTGTCGTAGAGTTCCTCTTTAACAAGGTTGATTGTGCAGCCTCCGAAACCACCACCCATCACTCGGGATCCGGTCACATCGCACTTGCGGGCCAGTTTGTTGAGGAAATCGAGCTCCGGACAACTAACCTCGTAAAGCTTGCTCATGCCGAAGTGGGTCTGGTACATCATCTCGCCAACTGTCTCATAGTCACCTCTTTCAAGGGCATCACAGACATCGAGAACCCTCTGGACCTCGCCGATGACATATTCCGCCCTGAGGAAGTCCTCCTCGGGAATCTCTTCACGGACTTCTTCCAGCCAGACGCGTTTGGAATCAGAAAGGAACTCAACCTCAGGATGGTTCTTGCGGATTGCAGCTGCCGCATTCTCGCAAGACTCACGACGTTTGTTATAAGCGGAAGAAGCGAGCTCATGCTTCACGCAAGAATCAATCAGAACCACTTTGTAGCCCTGGGGATCAAACGGGAAATACTTGTGCTCCAAGGTCTTGCAATTCAAGCGGATCAGACAGCCTTTCTTTCCGAAGATGGAGGCGAACTGGTCCATGATGCCGCACTTCACGCCGCAATAGTTGTGCTCAGTGCTTTGGCCGATCTTCGCGAGCTCGAACTTGTCAATGGCTCCGCCGTTGAAAAGCTCGTTGAGGGCGAAGGCGAAGGTGCTCTCAAGGGCAGCGGAAGATGAGAGACCTGCTCCGAGGGGAACATCTCCAGCGAAAGCGCAGTCAAATCCTTCCACTTTTCCGCCACGTTTGATGATTTCGCGGCAGACTCCGAAGATGTAGCGAGCCCACTGCTTCTCGGGCTTGTCTTCCTCGTTCAGGCCGAACTCGGCAGATTCATCATAGTCGAGAGAAAAAGCCCTGACTTTGTTTGTCCCATTGGGCTTTATCTCGGTCATGATGCCGCAATCGATGGCACCGGGGAACACATAACCGCCATTATAGTCGGTGTGCTCACCGATAAGATTGATTCTACCGGAAGAGGCGAAGACCTCTCCTTCTGTCTTGTACAGGGCTTTGAATTTTTCCCTGATCTTGGTTTTCATTTCCATGATTATGTGATTAGAGCGTTATTTATAGTCTATCCTTACAAAAATAATAAATATTATCTAATAACGAGCGTTATCGGGCAATGATCACTGACTCCGCCAGTGTATCTTGGCCCGGTGAATGTCCTTAGCGGCTTTTCCCCGGAATGAGTGTTGTCTTTGACCATCAGGAAAGGTATTTTCTCAACCTTCATCCTCGCGGCAGGATTCCTTTTTGCTAAAAAGGGTGAGATGAAAAACATATCTATCATCTCCCAACGACCTGAGTATTTGATGGTTCCCTGCCCCCTCGCTGCCAAAGGGGCCGCCAGGTTGACCATCTTTTTTGAATATTCCGACGTGGATCCGGGAGTGTCGTTGAAGTCTCCCATCGCGACAATGTTTTTCCACCCGGACGCCAGAAGGGAGTCCGTTATGGTCTCGAGTCTCGCCATCGCGGCTTCCCTTCTCCAATCGGAACTAGAACCGTATTTAGACGGGTGATGATTGACTAAAAAAGTTATACTGTCTCCTCCCTCCCTTCGAAAAGAGACCAGGAGAATGTCCCTTGTCAAGAGAGGGGGAAGACTGTCGTTGGATATTCTTAATGGCTTGGAATCCAATAGTTTCAGCCGCCTCTTGCGATATAGCAACGCAACGTCTATCCCTCTGGGATCTGGCGAATCATAATGGACTATACCATAGTCTTGACGGCGGAGCGCGGTCTCTTTAAGAAGAAGCTCAAGAACCTTCTCGCTCTCCACCTCGGCGACACCGAAAACATCCGGAAGAGAACCTTGCTCATCGGCGGTCCAAAGCAAGGACTTGGCTATCGCCTGGCATTTGCGGACAAACTTCCGCTTTGTCCAATGCCTTTTGCCCAATGAGGTGAATTCCGCTTCTGAGGAACTAGCCAGAACCGTGTCCCTTCTCCAATCGAAAAAGTTCTCCAAGTTCCAGAACATCAAGAACAAAGAGTCTTCTCTGGCGGCCTCCTGTGGCTCCCGCCAGAGAATGGCCGCTATGAGAAGACTTACAAGCATAGATTACCTGTGCATGCGAAGATGACTAAAGGAAACGGAAAAAAAGAAAAGAAACAGAAAAACATTTTCTTATGATTCGTATCTTTGTTGTGAATAGTTTTTAACAACATCTGAAAACCAAGAGGATATGTCCTTGAAATGCGGAATAGTCGGACTTCCTAATGTCGGGAAATCCACCTTGTTCAACTGCGTGAGCTCAGGCAAGGCCCAGAGCGCCAATTTCCCTTTCTGCACGATTGAGCCGAACCTTGGCTCCACAAATGTTCCAGACAAGAGGCTTGAGGTCCTGGCGGATATGTGCAAGCCAAAGAGCGTGGTACCAGCCACGGTCGATATAGTTGACATCGCCGGACTCGTCAAGGGAGCCAGCAAGGGAGAGGGGCTAGGCAACCAGTTCCTGGCCAACATAAGGGAGACGGACGCCATCCTCCATGTGCTCCGGTGCTTTGATGATGGTAATGTTGTTCATGTCGATGGAAGCGTGGATCCAGTCAGGGACAAGGAAGTTGTTGACATGGAACTGCAAATCAAAGACTTGGAGACAGTTGAGTCAAGATTGGCCAAATCGTTGAAGCAGGCCACGACCGGCGGGGACAAGAACGCCAAGAAATTGGTGGATCTCCTTGGGCGCTATAAAGCCGCTCTAGAGCAAGGAAAGTCATGCAGGACGGTGGAGTTGATGAACGAGGAGGAAGTGGCAATGGCAAAAGACCTTTATCTCCTGACCAACAAACCGGTGATGTACATCTGCAATGTCGATGACGCTTCAGCCGCCACGGGCAACAAATATGTCGATGCCGTAAAAGAAGCGGTTAAAGACGAGGACGCTGAGATTCTGGTTATTTCCGCCAAAACAGAGTCGGAGATAGCCGAGATGGACTCTTATGAAGACCGCCAGATGTTCCTTGAAGAAATGGGGCTCAAAGAGTCTGGTGTGGTACGTCTTATCCAGGGTGCCTACCATCTCCTTGGACTGCAGACTTTCTTCACGGCTGGCGCGGATGAGTGCCGAGCGTGGACTATCCACAAGGGAGACAAGGCCCCAAAAGCGGCCGGAGTCATCCACACTGACTTCGAAAGAGGCTTTATCCGTGCGGAAGTAATTAAATATGAGGACTATGTGAGCCTAGGAAGTGAAAGCGCCGCAAGGGCCGCCGGAAAGTTGGCCACAGAAGGCAAGGAATACGTCGTCCAAGACGGAGACATAATGCATTTCCTATTTAACGTATAAACATTGAATAATATGAAAAAAGCCACTTTAGCGGCCTTGGGAGCCGCTTTCCTGCTGGTCGTCGGTTGCGCTACCGCATCCAGTGTCCCAGACCGTCTTGACAAATTTGTCGAGAAGACTGAGAAGGAATACAAAAACTACACGGAAGAAGACTGGAAGAAATCACAGGAAGAATACGATGGACTTGTCGCTGAATGGGAAGAAAACTATGACTCGTATTCCTCTTCAGAGAAAACCCAGGCGATGAGAGCGATGGGAAAATACGGAGCCATGCTTCTTGAACATCAGCTCGCGAAAGCGTCAGACGGTGTCGGGACCATTCTGGAAAGCATCCCTGAGAAGATCAACGACATTATCAACAGCATCGACACGACAGCGATCAAAGAGAATGTCGAGGGAATCAAGGAAGATGTCGAGACCGGCCTGAATGGCATCATTGAGAGCATCGACACAGCCAGACTCCGCAAGTCAATTGAGGGGATAACCGAGAGCATCGACACAGCGAAGCTTCGCGAGAAACTGGAAGCCCTTATCAGAATCTTCGGCGGAAGTGAGTGATTGACAGTTGATTAAAAGAATAAAGGCTGGCCTTGCGGTCAGCCTTTACTTTTTACACTACTCCCTGGTTTAGAAGAAGCGAGCCCTGTTGTCCTTGACGTCCGCCTCGCGCATCATCACGGGCAGGATCATCTGGGTAGCATAGGAGTTCATCTGGGTAGCGTTGTTCTTTGCATCCTCCTCAGTGTAGAAAGCCTCTGTCTCACGGGAATTAACCTTGAACACATAGGTTCCGATCGTTCCGGCCACAGGGCCGCAGATCTGTCCTTCGGGAGCGTTGGAAACAGCGCCGATAAACTTAGGGTCAAGGCCCTGTCCGGCCAAAGAGGCGAACCTCACATCCACTCCTGCGCTAACCGTGCTGTGAAGGGTGTCGGCGATGGTCTGAAGGTCTGTCAAACCGCTAATCTTAGCGGCGATATCCTTCGCGGCCTTCTCGCTGGCAAGCTCTCCGTAGAGCTGCTGGTTGATGATGCTGGACACCTCTGAGAGGGTAGCTACACCTTCCTTGTGAATACCCTTGACGGTAGCGATGAAGAAGTAGTTGTTGTTGACCGTGATGATCGGGGAAACTTTTCCGACCTTGTTGTCGAAGACCCATCTTGTGACCTCCTTGGCCTGGTCGATCGCGCCATAGCTGGATGTGCTCTCAAGCACTCCGTTCATGGGGTGGGAATATGTACCACAGGAATCGACAGCGGCAAGATAGTTCTGATAGCTGCCAGCCGCGAGGTTGGCGAACTTGCTGGCCTTGGAATAGTAGTCGTTGAAGGTCTCGTTGCTTGAAAGAGCGCTCTTCTCAAGGATAGCGACCTGCTTCTTGGCGACAGGGGCTGTCCTGTTGGTGACCTCAACGATGTGGGTACCGTACTGGGTCTTGAGGATGAACGGCTTCTTCAGCTGGGCGGTGAAAATCGGGGCAAACCCGTTCACCATGTAGTTCTGCGTCATCCAACCGAGATTACCTAGCTCACCATCTTGGGCGGATTGGGTGTCATCGGAATATGACGCGGCTAAATTGGCGAAATTCTCGCCCTTTCCGAGAACCTGGAGAAGGCTGTCGGCAAGGTGAGCCTGATTGGCTCCGCGGAACAGGAGATGACGGACATACACCGAGTCGGGAACCTGGGCGGAATCCATGATCCTGGCAGCGTAGAACACGTTGTTGTTGTCCTTGTACACAGGAGAGGTTCCGGCGGCGTTACCGAACACGAAGTTGTTGACATCAGTGTTGACCGTGTTCAACTCGCCATCCTTATACCAATATTCATCAAGGGACTTCTCAGAATTCTTGCCAAGGAAGGACTTCATCGCGTCAGTGGTGGAGAACTCCTCATAGAGGTTGTCCATCGCATCGCTGGCGGCTTTGATGTCGGCCTCTGAAGGCTTAACCTCAAAGACGACATATTCAATGTCCCTGGAAGCGTTCTGCTTGAACATGTCCTTGTGGGTGTCGTAGTACTTCTTGATGTCCGCGGCGGCGACTTTGATGGTGGTGTCGGTGGTGAAACCGAGAGGAACCATGACAAAGTCAACGTTGGCGGTGTTGTTGTTCTCTTCGATTGCCCTCTTGAGCATCAAGGGGTTCTGATTGTTAGTCTGGGTGAAGAGAGAACCGTACTTAGCGTAGTACTGCTGGGTTTGGACCGTGTTCTTGATGTAATTCCAGTAAGCGGCGAGACGGCCAGTGTTGTCCGTGGAAACATTGTTGATGAAATCCTGAAGAGCGGCCTTGGAGAAAACTCCATTCTCGTCCATGAACGCGGGGTTCTGGGCGATGACAGGAGAAACCATGTCACCGGCGAGAAGGGCCTTCATCTCGTCCTCTCCAACCCTGATACCAGCCTCAGTGGCCTTCTTGGTGAAGAGATACTTGTCGAGAAGGTTCTGCCAAGCGGCATTGCGGATCTGCTCCTGCTGCTGCTCGTTCTGGGCGGTAGATCCGGTCATCATCTCGTTGATGGTGGTGAAAGTCTCGATGTCCTGCTGGAAATCAGTGTAGGACACAGACTTACCGTTGATCTCGCCAACATTGTTCTTAGAAGACATCATCTGGATCGCGGACTCAAGCGTACTGGGATCGATGATGAATGATAAAAGAGCCAAGGCGATGATTATAGACACCGCCAAACCGGCTTTTTCGCGAGTTTTTTGAAGAATCGCCATTTTGTATTGTATTATTTTTTAATTCCTAACAAAAAGGTATTGGGGCGCGAAGATAGTGATTTTTATTCAATTAATCATCTTTTTTTGAGCAAAGGCCCTATAAAGTTGACAGAGTCAATCACCACCTTTGTAGAATCCTGAAGCACATACACATAACTGTTGAAAGGCCTGTACAGCACCGAGTTCCTCGCCATCTCGTCCGAACGCATTCCGTAGCCCTGCATGAAATCGTCGGGGGTGAACATCCTGACATAGCAGTCGGTGTAAATCTCCTGCTTCGCCTGATCCCAGTATAAAGTGTCTGTCTCAAGGGTCTGTTGCCTCGCGATGTTCTGGACAGTAACGTTGCCGAAAGCGGACCAATATTCCATTTCCACCGTCTTGGACTTGAAGTGCTTGGCGTTGTTCGAATGGAGAACAGTCTCTAACTTGTCGTCCTCGGAATATGCGAACACATGGAGACCCTTGGGAAACAGCTCAAAGGAACACGTGTCGTTTTCATAGCGCTCCATCACATCGGCTTCAACCCTCATTTTCAGACCACCGTTCTTGGTCTGTGTCATAAACAGGCTGTCAACGGTCTGAACCGGGGTCTCGGACAAATCAAGGTTTGCCGCCTCGCTGAGCTTTTTATTACAGGAATATACGATGAAAGCAACCGCGGAGGCGGTTGCAATCATCTTTAGCGTATGTGACAAACGTCCCAAACCTTGCGGTTACTTCTGGGTCCTGACCACTGTGGTCGCGGTCATTCCACCGCAGCTGACGGTGTAGGACTGGCCGTCCGTGATGTCGTACATGAACGCCTCCGCCTTCTGCGGATAATAGACGCTGTACTGACCGATGAGTTTGTTGCAGTCTGAGGTGAGAGACTCGTCAGCCGCCTTGGCTTTCTGCAGATAATCCACAGCAACCCAGTAGTTGGCCCTTCTCTGAACCTCATTACCACCGCAACGGACTGAACCCCAAATGGTTCCAATCAGATAGTAAGCCTTGCCCTGATTGTCCGGATCAAGCTCGGCGGCCTTTCTGGCAGCCTCGAAAGCCTTACCGTTCATTCCGTTCTTGGTGCAGAAGGTGGCAAGCTCAAGCTGATAGTTTGCTTTAGTCTGAGAATCAAGATCCTCGAATTTGAGAGCATCCTCCAGATATTTGACAGCGGTGCTGTTCTCATCCTTTGCGGCGTGCAGCTTATAAAGGTAATAAGCGGATGCGGCTGAAGGCTCTGCGTTGTGCATCTTGGTGACAGCCTTGAGGAAAAGATCGTTGTTCTGGCAACCTTCGGTGTTACCCATCATCTTGACGATGTTGGTGGCAAGCTCAACGTTGTCCGGATCAGCCTCATAACGAGGAGTGAACAGGGCGATGAGGTTGTCGCAGCTGGCGACCTGGCTGGTGATGAACAAGCCCTCAATGTCAGACTTGGTCTTGGTCACGTCTTCGGTCTGCTCGGCCTTTCCGATCAAAGCGATAGCGTTCTGATAAGTGTTGATAACCTCCTCAGCGCCAAGCTTATCAGCCTTGAACATGTCAATGGCGGAGTTCAGCTGGAGAAGAAGAAGGCTCGGCTTTGTTTTCTCCTGGTTCACCGCTATGATTTTGCTAAGGCCTTCGTAAACAGCCTTGGGATCCTTATAGAACTGGGTGATGTACTGACCCTTGGTGTTCATCGCTGCGACCGCATAGTTGGGATAGTACTCAGCCCTAAGGTCGTTCAGCATAAGAAGCGAATCGACAAGAGCGGTGCGCGCGGCCGCATCCTTGGTCTTGTTGATTTCCCTGCTGAGCAGAGTCATACCATTGAGCAACATGTTCTGGCTAGCGGTAGGAGGGCAAAGCTTCATCGCTGTTCTCCAGTTAGGAAGAGCCTCGTCGTAATTCTTCTGCTTGTAGTACTCCTGATAATAAGACAAATACTTAATGCACTCGTCTTTGTTGGGACCGTACTTGTCCTGCGCGGAAAGATTCATTCCGAGCGCCATGGCCAAAGCCAGCAGTACAAGAGAAATCTTTTTCATGGTCTTTCTGTTTTTATCTGTTATACTTTTATATTCTTTCTAGTCGTATCGTTGTTTAATGAACCAAATGTCATGCACATTCAACCCGATGCTGAAATTGATGTATCTCTCCCTCACCAAGCTGCCATCCAACGCCCCTCTTTGGCCTATATCCACACCCACTGTCAAACCATTGTGGAGCTGATACACTGGGAAGGTCGCTCCAAAAGTCAGACCAAACGCTTGTAGGGCCTTTCCGTCAATGTTGCAATACGCTTTGTCCCAATAAGTTCCGGCCCTATAAGTAATCTTTTTCCGATAGTAACGAATGTCGTTTCTGTTAGGTACATAAGACATCCCGGCCCGGATTGACTGGGCTTGGGAAGCGCTGAACACCGCATTACCGACATTGGCGAATCCTGTCACCTTATCCATCCCGGTGGAAGTCCAGTCGGAACGAAGATAATTCAACTCTGCCGTCCATTTATCTCCTCCTTTGACCGCTAAACCGAATCCCATCTCGCCTGCCAAAGAGACCTTCCCTTTTGAAAGTTTATCTGTGTAGGTGCGAGGAGAAGGAGTAGAGTCGTTGATGGAGGATATTGTCTGAATCTCAAACCTGTCAACAGACCCCTTGAGCTTGGCGGAAAGCCTGTAAGTAGCGCCTAGTACGACTGAGGCCTTGTTGGAGACCGGAAAAGCGTACTGCGCGCCGAACTTGCCCGTCATCGCCTTAAGATTGAGGGTGTAACCGCTCTTAATGCTCCTGAAAGAGGATAGGGACATGGAGAAGGTGTTATCCTTGTGGAGTTCTCCGAAAATGTACTGGAATTCCCCGCCGAGAGAGAATCCCTTGAAAGGAGAGAAACCTCCTCCTACATACAGCTTGGAAAGACCACCATAACCTTCAACAGTGTTAAGGACTCCTCCTGTGGTGGCAAGGATTATCGGATCGGTGTCAACAGAGGAAATCTTATAGCCAATGTCGCTAAAAGGGGTAATTCCAGCATACATGGCAAAAGACTTCCAAACGGGGAAGGTTATCGCCACATTGCTGATATTGAATGTGTTATTCGAACTCCTCATATCGCCCTGGGCATAGTACCTGTTGCCTTGGGCGAGGCTGAAATCCAGCATAAAGGACTGGGGATCCCTCTCAGTCACCGCGGCTGGATTCAGAAGATTCACATTCCTCTTGTCCCTTGTGGCTATTCCTGTCCCTCCCATACTCCTGTTGTAGGCCGAGCCAAACTTGGATATATCCCCGATTCCGTACATGGAATACGGGGAATATGAGCCATAGGCCTCATCCTGCGCTGCCGCAGGCAACGCGAAAAAGACCATGGCCAAACCAAGGAGTATGTTCTTAATCGTTCCTTTCAGCATAACTGTCAGCGATTAATGCTAACCCCATCAACACAAGATTGCAGATTACAAAGATGGAGTTTTTCATTCTTTTTGCAAAATATAAAGCGTCTCCACCCGTAAAAACAGCCGTTTTTTCCGGAAATTGAGACAAGTACCCCTGTATTTCAAACATTATGCCGCCAATCACCCCGGATTCGATTGAAGACACCAAAGAATCGCCTGTCAAAGCGGTCGCGGATGGGGTGTCAACGAGAGGAAGGTTTCGGGAATATCTGTTCAAAGCCTTGAATCTTGTCCTGCATCCAAGAGATATCTCGCCTCCTTCGTAGGCACCATCCTGACCTATCAAATCTATCGTGAGAGTTGTTCCGAAATCGAAAACAAGACAACCAGACCCTTTGAACAGATAACGCACCGCTATAATGGATGCTACCCTGTCTGGTGACAAATATTCCGGAATACTATTGGAAATAGCTGTGGATGTGTGAGTTCTGTCAAGAATAACCAGTTTTCCACACCTGGATTTAAGGGATTGTTCCTCTTTGGGGCCTATTTCTATAGTCGAAGACACAACCATCACTTCTGGCCGTCCTTTATCCAAAAGCGAGTCTATGAATTCGAACATTTTCTCTCCTTGGTAACGGAAGGTCTTTCCGAGAGTCATTTCCTCGGACCAGGCTGCCTTAAGCGCCGTGTTTCCAATCTCAACTAAAAGATTTGCCATCAGTTCAATATTCTTAAAGTAGAAAGGGCGGAAGGAAGGGAGTCTATGCCACGAGTGACTATTTTAAGCTTACCTTCCGTCTGTTTAAGGTTGAACAAACGCTCCCGGGTTCCCACTTTCGCAAGAACATCCGAGAAAACCTTGGACTTGTAATAAGGTGACATCGGATTGGAAATGAAGAACATAATCATCGGCACGGCCGGCCATGTCGACCACGGCAAGACAACGCTCATAAAGGCGCTCTCCGGCATCGACACTGACAGTCCCGTTTTCCACCAGCCCCGGCCCAAAGGAGAACACCTG
>OMQO01000024.1 GCA_900313275.1 uncultured Bacteroidales bacterium | reverse complement strand
CATATTCTTCTATTATTTCATATTCTTTTTTAAATGATTCTTTGGCCTCTACCATTTTTTTATATTCTAATATATCATCAATCACATTTTTACTATCTAAATACAATGCGTCATCAGCTAATTCCCAGATTCCACGGTATCCTCTCCAATTGGTCAACGCCACACCTAAAACATCTTCGATAGCCATCTCGCCAACATGGTTATTCCAAATTTGTTTAGATATCTCGCTCGGCAATAAGATTTGGTAAAGAGGAATCGTATCGTTTTGTATAATCAGCAACTCTGACTGCTGGGGTGATGCCAACAATCTAATTGACGATAATACAAATATGCCTGTTACAAAAAAAGTCCTGATGAGGAATGTCCGCATAGTATACCCAAATTCAATCGAAAGCTGATTTATACAAAAATAACACTTTTTCAAGGTGAAGGTATTAAATCAATCAAATATGGATTGATAATACTAATTCTTTTTTGTAAATTAGCTATAGATGAATGACTTACAAATATGAGCGGGTTCATCTTTGTAAGGTGCTTAAACATAAGAGATTACCAAGAAAATGAAAACGGACAAACCCTCATTTTGAAGATTTGTCCGCTTTGGCTCCCCCTGTTGGACTTGAACCAACGACCCTCTGATTAACAGTCAGATGCTCTAACCAACTGAGCTAAGGAGGAAGGTTGTTCCCTTTCGGGATTGCAAAGGTACAACAAAAAGACATTTATCCAAATTTTTTTGTGTGTTTTTTTATGTATATTTGTAAGAAGTATCGCCGCGGACGAGATGGACATTGACCTTTTTTCCGACATAGTAAAAGACTTGGTCCTTGACAATGATGAGGTTACATTGCCAGGGGTGGGGACTTTCGTCTCTGAGCTTATGCCCTCAACCTTTTCTGACAAGGGCTACACCATCAATCCACCGTATCGCCGTCTGTCGTTCCGCCAGCGCTGGGATGAGAATGACACCCTTCTTCAGGATTTCTATTCAAAGACGAACGGCATTGATGCCGATGCGGCCCAAAAGATTGTGTCTGAGTTCCTTACTGGCCTTAAGGAGACTCTCCAGTCCAAGAAACTCGTGGTTCTTCCGGGGCTTGGCCGCCTGAGAGCCACTAAGGAGAACACTTTCTTTTTCATTGCCGATGAGGATCTCGACATCTACCCATATGGTTTCGGCTTGGAGCCGGTCTCCCTTAAGACCCATGAGGAGACCCCCGAAGAAATTGAGGCGGTCGTAAAAGAACTAAAAGAGACCATAGAAGGTCCCGCTGCTTCAGAAGAACCTGTGGCAAATCAGGTTGAAGTTCAAGAAGTTCCTGATGAAGCTCCTGAACCTGTAGTGGTTCCCGTGGCCACCAAGGAAAGGAGGCCTTGGCTCATCGCCGCTAGCGTCGCTTGCGCGATCGTGATTGGGCTCGGCCTCTTCGCCCTTTTTGCCAGAATGGCACCTGGAGTGGTGGACAAGTGGCTTTACACCCCGGAGGAGTTAGAGATTTTAAACTACCCAGAATCAAATGTTTGAACTAATATATCCAGTCGATCCCGCCCCGCTTTTGCCCCTTCCTACAGCTGAGAATCCTGGAATCCAGCCGAAGGTGGGCATGGAGATGGTCCCGATTGTGGAGGAGAACGGGCTTGTGATCGGCCAGGCTCCAAGAAAGGAGGTTCACTCCGGACTGAAGCTTCTCCATCCTGTTATTCATCTCCACATTCTTAATCGTAGTGGGGAGCTGTTCCTTCAGAAGCGTTCAAAGTTCAAAGATCTGCTTCCAGGCAAGTGGGACACCGCTGTCGGCGGGCATGTGGACTACGGGGAGATACTCGAGGTCGCCCTATACAGGGAAGCCTATGAGGAGCTGGCGTTCAGTGCCTTCAACCCGATCTATCTGAAGACCTACGTCTGGGAGGGAGTCAATGAGAAAGAACTTGTCAACGTGTTTGCCACGGTGGGCAATTTCAAGATAAAGGCTGTCAATGATGAGGTGGAAGAATGTCGCTATTGGACTATGGATGAGATAGACGCGGCTTTAGGAAAGGGCGTTTTCACCCCTAATTTCGAGCATGAGTTCTCCCTTTATAAGGACACTCTATTGGCGCTTCTGTGATGGAAAACCAGATCGACAAATTCATCCGGGATCAGCTCTCCGTCTGGCCACTTGCGGCGAAAAACTATCGCTCGCTTAAGCGTGTGAAAGTCAAGTCATTGAATATAGGCGGATTGGATGTCCAAGTTCAGTTCAATCCCAGCCGAAAGGTATCCTCAGAAGCTCCTTTAGACCCCGCCTCAATCGCCGCGAGGCCTTGTTTCCTGTGCCCTCAGAACCGTCCTCCGGAGCAGCAAGACTTTGAGTTCGAGGGGCGTAAGGGCAAAAAATACAGGGTGACTCTCAATCCTTTCCCGATATTTCCGAAGCATCTTGTCATCTCCAGTTTTGATCACCTCCCGCAGTCCATTTGGAGGCGCTATCAGGACATGATTGACTTCGTGAAGGAGAACCAGGATCGTCTGTGCTTCTACAATGGCCCTATGTGCGGAGCGTCAGCCCCCGACCATATTCATTTCCAGTCAAGTCTCAAAGGCAGTATGCCTCTTGTGGAAAGAGTTGATTATTTGATGGATACGGATTCTCCCAATCTCGAGTATCTGAGCAGTGTGCGGGAGGCTCGTCTTTTCCATCTGAATGAATATATCAACGGAGTCTATGCTCTTCGGGCATCTACTCCTAAGTCTCTGGCCAAACTATTCTACAGGCTCCTTGACAGCGCCCCGGTCAAGGAAGGGGACACCGAGCCGAGGGTCAATGTCATCGTTTGGAAGTCCGAAGGCGAGTTCAGGTCTTTGGTGATATTTAGAGAGACCCATCGCTCGCACCATTATTTCTCTACGGGACCTGATCATTTGGCGATAAGCCCAGGATGCGCTGACATGGGCGGCGTGTTCATCACCACCCGTGAGGACGATTTCAAAAAGCTGGATCAGGCTTTGCTGGGGGAGTTGCTCTCCGAGATTACCCTCAGCAAGGAGGCGGACGATGGGATCAGATGGCGTCTCACACGCTCTCAGGCCACTTTGGAAGTCGGAATCATGTCCGCCGAAGAGATCGTTTTCGAGATTATCTCCGATGGGGCCGGTCCGCAACGAGTATCCTATAAAGAAGGGAAGATCTCCTATAACGGCGCTCTTTATGATGAGCTCACCTTTGAGGCCCAGACTGAGGCGCGAATGTTCGCGGAGCCTTCGTTCATCCTTCATGATGTGACAATCGGTGTGGATTTCCACTGGGAGCGCAAGGTGACCCGGAAATATGCCGGGACCCTTCGGTTCATTGCCGATGAAGGTAAGGTTACCGCGGTGAATATCATAGGGATAGAGGACTATCTACTGAGTGTCATCTCCTCTGAGATGAAGGCGACCGCTGGACTGGAGTTCCTGAAAGCCCATGCCGTCATCTCCCGTTCATGGGTGATGGCCCAGATCGCCCACAGAAAAGCGAAATTGGCTGAGAAACTTCCCGTACACGTCCTTGAGTCGATGAACAATGTCCCCGCCATAGTGACGAGCCTCGACTCCAAACTGTCCTCTTCCGTCCCTGGCGCTCCTTTGGGTGGGGAATATATAAAATGGTTCGATCATGAGGATCATACCCGGTTTGATGTGTGCGCGGATGACCATTGCCAGCGTTATCAAGGACTTACCATGGCGATTGGCGACACGGTGAGGAAGGCGGTGGACCAGACCTGGGGCCTTGTCCTGACTGATGGGGACGAGATCTGCGACGCTCGTTTCTCGAAGTGCTGCGGAGGTCGCACGGAACTGTTCAGCACTTGCTGGGAAGATAAAGATCTGCCTTATCTTCAATCATTTCCGGACACTCCAGGGGAGTCTGAAGGTGCCGATCCTTTCTGCGACACTTCCGATGAAGGCATCCTGTCCCAGGTTCTCAATGATTTCGATCTTGAGACCAAGGATTTCTTCAGATGGAAGACTGAGTATTCAAGGGAGGAGATCTCGGAGCTTGTCCATCGCCGTTCCGGGATAGATTTCGGACAGATCGCGGACCTTATTCCTGTTGAACGGGGCCCTTCGGGCAGGCTCAAACGGCTTCGGATTGTTGGGGAAAAAGGCAGTATGGTGATAGGGAAGGAGTTGATAATCAGGAAGTGGCTATCCGAATCCCATCTTAAGAGCTCGGCTTTCGAGGTCTCTTGGAAAGGCGACCGTTTGATCCTGGAAGGGTCCGGCTGGGGCCATGGGGTAGGGCTTTGCCAGATCGGTGCCGCCGTGATGGGAGCCAGAGGATATGGCTATGACGAGATATTGAGACATTATTATCCAGGAGCTACTATTAAAAGAATATGAGCGCGAAGACTAAAACACCTTGGCTGTGGGTTCCCACCTTGTATCTGATTGAGGGACTCCCGTATGCTATAGTCAACACCATCGCCCTCGCCGTGTTCAAGGACATGGGGGTGGATAACGGGACGCTTGGACCTTTGACGACACTGATCAGCCTCCCTTGGCTTATCAAGCCTCTCTGGAGCCCTTTCATGGACATATTCAGGAGCAAAAGGTGGTGGATTTTGCTGACCCAGTTCACTATGCTTGCCGTGGTCGCACTGATAGCCTTCACCTTGCCATTCTGCTCGATGTCTGTTCTTCTTGCCCTGTTCGTCGTGGTGGCCTTCGCTTCCGCGACCCATGACATCTCCGCCGACGGCTATTATATGCTGGCCCTCGACAGGCGGACGCAATCCGCTTTCATAGGCATCCGCAACACATTCTATCGTGGAGGACTGGTTCTAGGACAAGGACTGCTGGTCATGCTTGGAGGTGTCTTGCAGAAACGTTCCGGTGACGTTCCGCATTCATGGGCGATGGTCCTGCTCATTTGTGCTGTGATTCTGGCATGTGTGGCGGTCTATCATTTGTTCTTCCTCCCTAAACCTGAAGAGGACAAAGACAGGAGGGACATCGGATCTTCCAGCAAGGTCTGGAAGGAGTTCGCGGAGTCGTTCCGTTCGTTCTTCAAGAAGACCGGAGTTTGGTGGGCGATCGCGTTCATGCTCCTTTTCCGTCTTCCTGAAGCCTTG
Source organism: uncultured Bacteroidales bacterium (assembly GCA_900313275.1). Classification (GTDB taxonomy): domain Bacteria; phylum Bacteroidota; class Bacteroidia; order Bacteroidales; family UBA932; genus Cryptobacteroides. Next base: position 10,103 of record OMQO01000024.1, on the reverse strand, counting down.
TCACTCAACCTGTTATATCCTTTCTTCAAAGATGGGGCTGAGGTCGGAGGACTTGGGGCCGGAACCGAGATGTATGGTCTCGTTTACGGAACCTTCGGTGTGGTGGCCCTGCTTCTCGGTGGCATTCTCGGTGGTATCTATGCCTCCAGGAAGGGGCTGCGTGCGGCCATGTGGCCGATGGCTTTGTCACTGGCGCTGCCTTGTGCCGTGTATCTTCTGATGGCGATAGCCCGTCCCACGAGCGTGTGGACAATAGGCTCCCTTATAGTCTTAGACCAGTTCGGCTACGGTTTCGGCTTCACCGCCTACACCCTTTTCATGATGCGGTTTGTGGATGGCCCTCTAAAGACCTCCCACTATGCCATTTGCACCGCTTTTATGTGGCTCTCGATGAAACTGCCAGCCTTGGTGGCCGGTTATCTCCAGTTGTGGTTGGGCTATGTCGGTTTCTTCACCCTCGTGATGATCTCTTGCCTTGGGACCTTCGCAGCGGCTGCCATAGCCAGGCATAAGATACTGCCGGCACAAGACAATTCCTTGAATGAATAAATGTATTATAGGATATGAGAACTAAATGGACTCTTCTAGCCTTCCTGGCCGTGTTCACCTATTGTGCGAGGGCCTCAGGTGGTGTTCCCGCTCCCACCGCTGGTTCAGATTCTCCTGTTGTCAGGGTTGGAATAGAGGTTCTTGAGGGTCGGGGATTTGATGGCCTTCTGGGCAAAAGGGTTGGCCTTGTGACCAATCCTAGCGGGGTGGACAGTCACTTGCGCTCCACCATCGACATATTCCACAACGCTCCGGAGGTGGACCTCAGGAAACTTTTCGCTCCCGAGCATGGAGTGCGTGGGGACATCTATGCGGGCGGACGTGTCGAGGACGGAAAGGATCCGGTGACAGGGCTTCCGGTGTTCTCGCTTTACGGGGCGACCCGTAAGCCGACAGCGGATATGGTTTCCGGACTGGATGTCATCGTGTACGACATCCAGGACGTGGGAAGCCGTTCCTACACCTTCATCAGCACCCTCGGTCTTGTCATGCGCACTTGTGCCGAGCAGGGGATAGAGGTGATGGTCCTCGATCGTCCTAACCCTTTGGGTGGCAACAAGGTGGAAGGCTGCGTAGTGGAGGATGGCTACCACTCCTTCGTAAGTGAGTTCAAGATTCCTTACATCTACGGCCTGACTGTCGGCGAGTTGGCCATGCTGATCAACGAGGAAGGTATGAACTGCGGCGAGAAGGGGAATGAGAAGCCCCTCAAATGCAAGTTGTCGGTCATCCCGATGGATGGATGGCACAGGAATATGCTCTACGAGGACACCAAGCTTCCTTGGATTCTGCCTTCCCCGAATATCCCTTACCCTCGCTCAGCCATAAACTATCCTTCCGCTGGCATTACAGGAGAGTTCCAAGGTTACCTTAACATAGGCATAGGTTACACCCTCCCGTTCGAGGTCTTTGCCGCCGAGTGGATCGATGCCGACAAGCTCAAGGCCAAACTGGACAGTTACAACCTTCCGGGGGTGGCTTTCAGAACTATTCATTTCAAACCTTTCTCCGGCAGCGCCCAAGGCAAGTTGATACACGGTGTGCAGTATCACTACACCGATTTCGAGGCCGCCTGCTGCACCCTGACACAGTTTTATGTGATGCAGGCTGTCGGTGAATTATACCCTTCCAAGAACCCTTTTAAGCTATCTGCGGGAAGAATTGGGATGTTCGATAAAGTTTGTGGTACGGATTATGTAAGGACGCATTTTGAGAAGCGGTTGAAAGTCGAAGACATCAAAGACTTCTGGTCCAAAGATGTTGAAAGTTTCAAGAAGCTCTCCAGCAAGTACCTGATGTACGAGTAACTACTAAAACTATCGTAATATGAAAAACATCCTTAAAATAGCGACCGCATCAATCGTGGCACTGGCCATGGTCGCCGTTCCTGTAGATTCATATTCTCAGGCAAGAAGCTCCTCGGGAAGCTCGAGGAGCACCTCAAATAGCTCTTCAGCACGCAGTTCATCTTCTTCTTCAAGTTCCAGAAGTTCCGCTTCCGCCTCCAGAAGCTCGTCTTCCTCCAGCGTGAGAAGCTCTTCCGGATCTTCACAGAGAAGTACGGCAAGTGTGTTGAGAAGCTCTTCATCCTCAGCCTCCTCCAGCTCCCGTGGCTCCCAGGTAGGCAGCGGATCTTCCCAGAGGAGCACTTCCTCCTCCGCCCAGAGAAGTACTGGCAGCACCTCCAGAAGTTCTTCCGGAACCGCCGCCACTTCTTCTTCCAGCTCCCGCGGCTCCTCTCAGGTTGGCAGCGGATCTTCCCAGAGAAGCTCCTCCGCGACCACTCAGAGAAGCTCTTCTTCAACCGCCCGCAGTTCCGCTCAAGTCGGTAACGGCACTTCCCAGAGAAGTTCCACCGCCACCACTCAGCGAAGCTCAGCTTCTTCCGCCCGCAGTTCCGCTCAGGCCGATAACGGCACTTCCCAGAGACGTTCTGAGGCTCGTAGCTCCAGAAGCTCTGGCTCCAGGGTCGCCCAGCCTATCGGTTCCGGCACCTCTTCACGGAGCAATGTCTCCCGCAGCGCTGCCGCAAACGGTACCAGGGAGAGAAGCCAGGGCGTTGGCAACGCCACCCGTGGTGGTCTCACCACTTACGACAAGAATATGTCGCGCGCCGGCAACGACGTGATGCGTGAGACCCGCAACGACTTCATGAGGATTGGAGAGGACAGGAACGTCCACAGAATCCCGCCGAGGGATCGTGACTTCCTCCCTTATAACCATCCTGGACACTTCTGGGGTCATGCTCCTCACTACTATGGCTACAGGGTTAGCTACCTGCCGCCTCGCTACAGGAGATTGACCTACTGGGGAATCGAGTACTGCTTGTATGACGGGATTTACTACAGGCCCTATGGAGGGTACTGGGTAGTCTGCAGACCTCCTTTCGGAGTTTGCATCGACATGGCGATCTCTGACCTGCTGTTCTCCAGGGTACGCTTCTCGTACTACTGCAACACCTACAGGTTGTTCAACGCCATTGATGCCAACAACAGGGTCATCGACGAGCAGAACCGGATCATCGCCCAGAACAACGCTACCATAGCGGCGCAAAACAGCGCCCTCGCCCTGAACTCTACCAGAGCGGACGACGCTTACACGCTCGCTAACAGACTTGGACTGGTGCAGAGCTACGCTTATGCGGATCAACCTTACTACTATCAGGACGGTGTTTTCTACATCGTCAACTCCAAGGGCCAGTATGAGGTCATAGTCCCTCCGGCCGGAGCTCTCGTCGAGGAGCTTCCCGATGACTACGACACCATCGTTCTTGACGGAGTTTCCTACTATAAGGTCGACGACACCGTTTACAGGACCACCCTCGTTGAGGGCAAGCCTTATCTCGAGGTCCTCGGCCAGATGTATGGCAAGCTCGCTCAGCAGCACAACTACTACTCCAACGGAGTAAAGTACAATGATCTCTATTAATCTCTGATGGACAAGCTCAAGGATTTATTCGAAAGCTACACAGGTCAGAGAGCCACAGAATCGGAGGAGCTCAACTCTTCCGGCAGCAACAGGAGATATTTCCGCTTGAAAGGCGGAAATATCTCTGTTGTTGGGGTGGTGGGAACCAACAAGGAGGAGAACAACGCCTTCGTCAAATTGTCCCGCCATTTCTTGGATAAGGGTATTAAAGTGCCCAAAGTCCTGGCAGTCTCTGATGATGGAATGCGTTACATCCAGGAGGATCTTGGTGACGATCAGCTCTATAAGGTCGTCTCCCACGGCCGAGAGAGCGGGGAATACAGCTCTTACGAGAGCATGCTTCTTTGCCGGGCTATGGAGACCTTGCCAAAGATCCAGTTCAAAGGCGCGCAGGGGCTGGACTGGTCAGTCTGTTACCCGGAACCCGCCTTCAATGAGAGGATGGTCATGTTTGACCTCAACTACTTCAAGTACTGTTTCTTGAAAGCGACAGGACTGGATTTCAACGAGGTGAGGCTTCAGGACGACTTCGAGAAGTTGAAGGACGACCTGATGTGTGATATGGGCGACACATTCATGTACAGGGATTTCCAGGCTAGGAATGTGATGATCAAAGATGGTGAACCTTATTTCATCGACTTCCAGGGAGGACGGAAGGGTCCTATCTACTACGATGTGGCTTCCTTCGTGTGGCAGGCCCGGTCACGCTACCCGGAGACTCTTCGTAAGGAGATGGTTCAGAGGTATTTAACATCTCTGAAAGGTTTTATGCCTGTCGATGAGGAACACTTCCATGAAAGGCTCAGGCTTTTTGTTTTGTTCCGCACTCTCCAGGTTCTCGGGGCTTACGGCTTCAGGGGATACTTCGAGAAGAAGCCTCATTTCCTCGCCAGTGTGCCTTACGCCTTGAGCAATCTTCGCAAGCTCCTGCAAAAACCATTTACGGATTATCCCTATCTCAACGAGATCCTGACCACTATCGCCACAATGCCGCAGTTTAACAATATCGCGGAGGATAAACGGTTGGAAGTGAGAGTGTTCAGTTTCGCTTACAAGAAGGGCATACCTGTCGACACTTCAGGGAATGGAGGTGGCTATGTCTTCGATTGCCGGGCTATCAACAATCCAGGCAAATATGAGCACTACCGGCAGTTCACCGGATTGGACCAGGAAGTCATTAAGTTCCTGGAAGACGATGGTGGAGTGACCAAGTTCCTGGACAATGTGTATTCTTTGGTGGATAACCATGTCAAGTGTTTCATAGAGAGGAAGTTCACCCATATGCAGGTATGTTTCGGTTGCACTGGAGGACAGCATCGTTCGGTTTATTGCGCCGAGCGCCTCGCCGCCCATCTTTCTGACCGGTTCGACATCAAGATCACCCTGTCACATAGGGAGTTGGACATTGAGAGGATCATCTAGATGAAAGCCCTTGTTTTCACCGCAGGTCTCGGGACCAGGCTCAAACCATTGACTGACACCATGCCGAAGGCTCTCGTCCCAGTGGGAGGGAAGCCTTTGTTGTGTCATGTTATCTCCCGCCTGAAGGATGCGGGAATAGATGATGTGGTTGTGAATGTCCATCATTTCGCGGACCAGATAATCAATTACTTGAAGGAGCAGGACAACTTTGGAATCAAGATTTCCGTCTCCGATGAAAGGGACTTGCTCCGTGAGACTGGAGGTGGAATACGTCATGCCCGACGCTTTCTGGAGGGCGGTCCTTTCCTGATCCACAATGTGGACATCCTCTCGGACTTGGACATCCCTTGGTTCATTTCCCAAGCTAGGCCTGGTGCCATCGCAACTGTCTTGGTGAGCGATAGAAAGACTAAAAGGTATCTCCTCTTTGACGATGACATGCGGTTGGTGGGTTGGACCAACATAGAGACCGGTGAGGTCAAAAGCCCCTATTCCGGACTGGATCCTACAAAGTGCCATAGATACGCTTTTTCCGGCGTTCATTTGATTTCTGATGGAATATTCACTATATTTGAAGATGATGGTTGGGGAGAGCGGTTCCCGATAATGGATTTTTACATTAATGAATGCGCCTCCCATCCGATCTACGGTGTGTTGCCTAAGAGTTTGAGGATGATGGACGTAGGGAAGTTGGAGACCATCGAGGAAGCGGAGACATTCCTTAAAACACTCAAATAATAGAATTATGGCTAAAGGTAAATTCTGGTCCGAATTCAAGGAATTCGCGATGAAGGGAAATGTCATTGACATGGCTGTCGGTGTGGTCATCGGCGGTGCCTTCGGAAAGATCGTCACCTCATTGGTGAGTGACATCATCATGCCTGCTATCGGCGCTCTCTGCGGCGGTCTCAACTTCAAAGATTGGAAGTGGGTCCTCAGGGATGCTGTCCTTCAGGGTGAGGAAGTCATCAAGCCGGAAGTCGCCATCACTTGGGGCAATTTCCTTCAGGTGATCTTCGACTTCATCATCATCGCCCTCTGCATCTTCTTCGTCATCAAGGGCATCAACAAAGCAAAGGCCCTTGCTGAGAAGAAGAAGGAAGAGGCTCCCGCCGAGCCTGAGGCTCCGGCACCCAAGCCTGACGATGTGGTTCTTCTCGAGGAGATCCGCGACCTGCTTAAGAACAAGCAGTAGTCTTGTCCTTGTCTGATAATGGCGCGTCAGCCGCTTCGGCCGCTGGCGCGTCATTCTTTTTGTGCCGCACTATCTTGAAGCCTATGGCGGCGACTATCACACTCATAAAAGGACTGATGATGTTGAAGAAACAGAAGGGGAGATAAGTCAGGGTGGGCACACTCAAGATTGTGGCCTGTGTCATTCCACAACTGCTCCATGGGTAGAGAGGAGAGGTGACCGTGGCCGAATCCTCCACAGCCCTGCTCAAGAGCCGTCCCTCATAGCCCTCCTTTTCATATACATCCTTGAATATGCTGGAAGTCAATATGATGGAGAGATATTGGTCGGAGACTATTCCGTTCAAGACTGTACCGGTGGTGACAGTCGAGGCGACAAGGCTGGTGCGGCGCTTGGTCAACGGGAGGATGAGGCTCGCGAGATTCCTCAACATACCGCTTGCCTTCATCGCGGCTCCGAAACACATTGCGCAGATTATCAGGTAAACCGTGTTGAGCATTCCAGCCATTCCTCGAGTGGACACCAGCTGGTTGACTTCAGGGTTGCCTGTCTCGAGACTAACGGAATCGTAGATGGTCTTGACGACACCTGTGAACATCACCCTCCACCGTGCCCCTTTCTCGAGAGCTGTTGAGCCAATCTCCTGAATGATAGATGGTTGGAATATAAGAGCGGCAACAACCGCAAGGAGTATAGATAGCGCGAGCACCATTATAGCCGGCATCTTGCGGGCTATCATAAAGCCGGTCAAAATGGGTATTATGAAAAGCCACGGGGTGATCCTGAACCTCGCCGCGAGAGTGTCGGTGTAGTCCGCTATGGTCGCGGTGTCTGTACCGGAGTGGGTCAGACCGAGGATCAGGAATATTATCAGCGCTATCGTGATTGAGGGTACCGTTGTCAGGAACATGTACCTGATGTGCTGGAAAAGAGGGACTTTGTTCATGGATGAGGCCATGACTGTGGTGTCGGACAGCGGAGATATCTTATCCCCAAAGTATGCGCCCGAGATGATCGCTCCGGCGATGACGCCATCGCTGAATCCCTCTGCCTTGCCTATCCCGAGAAGTGCCACACCAATAGTGGCTATTGTCGTCCAGGAGCTTCCTATCATCAGCGACACCAGGGCGCAGATGGCGCATGCGGTGACCAGGAATATCTTGGGGCTGATTATCTTAACTCCGTAGTAGATGAAAGTCGGCACTATCCCGCTCATTGTCCAAGTTCCGGAAATCCCTCCGATAAGGAAAAGAATAACTATAGCGGAGGTCACATCACCGATATTCCCTTTGATCGCTTCTTCGAAATCATGCCACGGCACTTTGAAAAGCCACATTGCCAGCCAGACGCAAATACCGGCGCTGAACAGCAAAGACACTTGGCTGGCGCCGAGTATGGCGTCGCTTCCAAAGATGCTGATATCCAATGCGAGAAGTATGATGAGAATCAGGATCGGGATGACAGACACACCCAATCTGGACACGGTTTTTCTGGTCATTTCGCCAAATTCGTCATATAACAGTCGCAATATAAAAATTTTTTTGTCATTTTTATGCAAGATTTCTGAAAACAGGGATTTAGATAGTAGAAGCTATGAAGAAAATTGGTGGAAAGCTGATGAACAAGGATTCTCTCCTTTTCCGCCATTTGATGGTCGCCGTGGTCCTTTTGCCACTGTTGTCCGCCCTGTCATGCAGTGATGAGGATAGGTTGGAAATTGATGATATGAGGGCTCAGACGGCGGTTTTGACCAGCCTAAAGGAAGACATTGGTTGGGCCAACGCCATCGTGACAGTAAGGAGATCCACTTCAGGCAGGAATTATTTCCAGTTGGATGAGAGAGTCACTCTCGATCCTGTTGGCTGGGATAATCCTTTCAGCGATGAGGTGAGGGCATTGATAGCTTTCTCGGACCTGGGACAGAAATCAGATTTTTGCACGAAGACTGTTTCTGTGGAGCGGATTGATTCATTGGTGACCAGGGACGGTGCCTACATCGACATGGAAGACGGTTTGGCAGGAGGTTCCGGCGTGATGCCGGTTCACACTGTGGCCACCGGTTTTGAGTCTGTGTCGGACTTGTTGGAAGCCAGCAGTCCTATCGATGTGGTCACTGATGAAGGCATTCCGGATTGGATGACTTTTTCCGAGGACGGTTATCTGATGATTCACTTCGCCACGTTCTGGGGAGATGTTACGATGCACTCTGTCAACCTATATGCTTCACGGAGACATCCGGACCACCTTTATCTGGTCCACAAGGACAACGGGGATTACCAGAGCTCCTGGAAAGAAAGTCTGGTGGCCTTCAGGATCTGTCAACTGTACATGTCCAGAAAAGACAATTACAGGGATCCGGGCTCGGTGGTTCTTCATTGGATGTCTTTCAGTGGAGAGAAGACTTTGAGGTTGAAGTACGGAACTAGGGCAACTGAAAGGTAAAGTGTCGACAGAGGAGATAGATAGGCAGGTCATCGAGAGGGCCAGGGATGGAGATAGGAAGGCGGTCAGAGAGTTGTACGACCGTTATTCCGGTTACCTCGCGGCTGTTTGCGCCAGGTTCCTGCCCGATGTCAGAGACCAGAAGGATGTCCTTCAGGACAGCTTCGTGAAGATCTTCTCATCTCTGGACAAGTTTGACTACAGGGGAGAAGGATCTCTGAAGGCCTGGATGCGGCAGATTCTCGTCAATGTGAGTCTCAAGGCGCTGAAGAAGAGGCGAAAGGCGGTGCCGATTTTGTATGAGGAGGCGCTGAAAGATGAGGTCGCTGAGGAAGAGGAGGTTGATCCGCCAAATAGTGGAGAGATTCCACCCGGGGTCATACAAAAGATGATCATGGAGCTTCCGGAAGGGTACAGGACAGTGTTGAACCTTTATGCTTTGGAAGACAAGAGTCACAAAGAGATCTCGGAATTGCTGGGAATATCGGAAAATACATCAGCCTCCCAGTTGTTTAGAGCCAGACAGATTCTGGCCAAGAAGTTGAAAGAATATAAAGAATATAAAGAACAAAAAGATAAGTCAAAGCGATGAGCGAGGATTGGTTAAAAATAATCAAGGAAAGGCTTGAGTCTTACGAGTCTCCCGTCCCGGAAGGGGTTTGGGAGGACATTGAGGCTTCTCTCTTTCCCGAGAAGGCCCGCAAGGTGAGGATCTTGCCTTGGGTCTGGGGTCTCGCCGCCGCTGCAGCCGTGGCCTTGGGTGTCTTTATCGGGACACGGTTGGTCGATAGGAGCGTCGATCCTACTGAAAAGATAGAAAAGATAGCAGATGGAGGTGGCGCGACCTCTCCCGACACAATACAACATTCTTCTTCAGCTGACAATGGGGGAGGTCAGTCATCTTCTGATTCTGAACCGATACATCTTGTTCCCGCCCCTTCAAAGTCATCCTTGGCATTAGCGGAGGAAGTCTATGCGGAGCCTGATGTTATAGAGGTGCGAGAAGTTGCTGAAGCCTCTGAAGTCTCTGAATCCCAAGAGGTTCCGGAGGTTATCGAAGTCCCTGTGACAGTCCAGGAGACCGCTCAGGAAGCCATTCAAGAAGCCACTCAGGAATCGGTTCAAGAGGTCGTTCAGGAAGTCAAACAAGATGAGCCTGAGACAGTTGTCTCGAATGGTCATGAAGATGAGGACTGGTCCAAGCATCTTTCCGCGGATGGCAGCACTAGAGACGAGCGTAAGCCTTCGGCAGGTATTTCCTTGGCAAGTGCTGGCAACCAGTCAAGGGAATACAACGCTTTCGACACCAGGCCTTTCTTCCAAGGTGTAGCCGCTAATTTTGAGCCTGGCACGAAGGCTGATGCCCACATCTATTCCACAACTATGTCTGTACCGGTGTACAAGGAGGCGGATCACAAGCGGCCTATCCGCTTTGCCCTCTCGTTGGACTTTCCGGTGACCAAGGTCTTATCTATTGAGAGCGGACTGACTTATTCGGTGCTTCGCAGTTCTTTCAAAAATACAGCGCTCATCTGCGTCTCGCCTCCCAGGCAGTCGTCCCGCGACC
>OMQO01000156.1 GCA_900313275.1 uncultured Bacteroidales bacterium | reverse complement strand
TTCGGCCAGGAGGACCGGAGTGATGCCTGAAGACATGGAAGATTTGACTCGGGAGAGGGCGTCAGAGGCTTTCTGAAGCGCCTCATAATGCCTCGAATTCGTCACAATAGCGCTGCCAGAATCCAAAGTAACATCTTTCTGAGTAGCCACAAAGGCTTTTTTCAAATCAGTGAGCCCAAATCCGGTCTTTGCGGAAATAAATAACTTAATATATTTATTATCAAGTGATGAAACTTCTTTGTTTAATAGTGTAACATTAATGTTATCGCCCAAAACATCCACTTTATTGAACAAAACCAGCAACTTCTGACATGAAAAGTCCACCTTAGACACTATATCAGAAATCAAAGCGCCATTCTCTTCTTCAGAAGCTGTCAGATCCAGCACCGCAAGCACTATCGAAGCTTCGGAAAGCTTTTGATAAGACCGTGCGATACCGATTTTTTCGACCTCGTCCGAGGCCATACGGAGCCCTGCCGTGTCGATGAAGCGGAACAATAATCCATCGACAACAAGAGTCTCCTCGACAGTGTCGCGGGTAGTTCCCGGGATGTCGGACACAATCGCACGGTCATCTCCAAGAAGGGCGTTTAGCAAAGTGCTTTTCCCGGAATTGACAGCTCCGACAATGGCGACGGGCACACCATTTCGGATGGCGTTGCCATATTTGAACGACAAAGCCAGATTATCAATATGCGAGATGACCTCGCCAAGAAGGGACGACATCTTGGAGCGGTCGGCGAACTCAACATCTTCCTCAGAGAAATCCAACTCAAGCTCAAGCAACGAAGCGACCTCCAACAAACGAGACCTTATGTCTTTCAATTCAGATGAAAATCCACCTCTAAGCTGATTCATCGCCACCTTCAATGAAGCTGAAGAAGAGGATGAAATAACATCAGCAACAGCTTCAGCCTGAGCAAGATCCATCTTGCCATTCACGAAGGCCCGACGAGTGAATTCACCAGGAGAAGCCATCCTTGCGCCAGCCGAGCAAAGCAACCTCAATATCTCCGACGCGACGTATGATGAGCCATGGCATGAGATCTCAACAGAGTCTTCACCAGTGTATGAATGAGGTGCCTTGAAAACGCTTACCAACACTTCATCAACGAGCTCTCCAGACTCGTCGCAGACTATTCCGTATCTTACTGTATTAGCCGAACTTGCCTCAAGCGACTTAGACTTGCACTTCACCACTTTCCCAGCAATCTCCAAAGCCTTCGGACCGCTCATTCGGATCACAGTCAATGCCCCGGTCCCTGGAATGGTCGCCGGCGCGACGATAGTGTCGTCAAAAGAGGAGAAAACCATATTCTTTTATTTAATGATGCGAAATTACACAAAAATGCGTACATTTGTATGATAACCACGACCATTTCATAGCACTACTTGAGATGGTCTTTTTTATGAGACGACGAGATGAAAGAAAGGAAACGCGCGTCACTCAAGCTTGAGAACGGCATGGAATTCCGTGGGTTCTCTTTCGGCCATGAAGGCCCCACCGATGGTGAGGTGGTGTTCTCAACGGCCATGGTAGGCTATCCGGAGAGCCTGACAGACCCCTCTTATTCCGGTCAGATCCTGACGGTAACATACCCATTGATAGGCAATTACGGTGTCCCGGAGGAGGGGCCTGACGAGAAGGGAATCTCCCGTAATTTCGAATCCGAGAAAATATGGGTCCGCGGTCTTGTGATCAGCGACTATTCCTTCGACTACAGCCACTGGGACGCTGTCAAGAGCCTCGACGAATGGCTGAAGGAGCAGAAGATTCCCGGGATATTCGGAATCGACACCCGAGCTGTGACCCAAGTCCTCAGGGAGCGCGGCTCGATGCTCGGGATGATCGTGCCAGATGGTGTCGCGAAGGATTTCCCTGTCGACGACCCTAACCTCGCCAACCAAATTGCACTTGTAAGTTGCAAGGAACCAATTATTTATGGCGATGGTCCGAAAACTGTCGTTATGGTTGATTGCGGTGTCAAACACAACATCCTCAGGTGTTTCATGGACAGGGGAGTGAGAGTCATAAGGGTCCCCTGGGACTTCGACTTCAACACCCTCGAATACGATGGTCTCTTCATCTCCAACGGTCCTGGCAATCCCCAATTCTGCAACATCACGGTAGCTAACCTCCGCAAAGCGATGGAAGGTGACAAGCCGATTTTCGGAATATGTATGGGCAACCAACTTCTTGCCAGGGCTGCCGGAGCCAACACTTATAAGCTTAAATACGGTCACCGCAGCCACAACCAGCCTGCCCGGATGGTTGGCACGAACAGGTGCTACATCACATCTCAGAACCACGGTTTCGCTGTGGACGACAAGACCCTTGGCAAAGATTGGGAACCTTGGTTCGTGAATATGAACGACGGCACCAACGAGGGCATCCGCCACAAGACGAAGCCCTTCTGCTCAGTCCAGTTCCATCCTGAGGCCTCCAGCGGTCCCACCGACACCAATTTCCTGTTCGACGAATTCATCGGAAAGTTATGAAGAACACAGACATAAAGAAAGTCCTGATCCTCGGTTCCGGCGCCCTGAAGATAGGGCAGGCCGGAGAGTTTGACTATTCCGGTTCGCAGGCACTTAAAGCTTTGAGGGAAGAGGGGATAGAGACTGTCCTTATCAATCCCAACATCGCCACGGTCCAGACTTCCGAGGGTGTCGCCGACAAGATATATTTCCTTCCGGTGACTCCATTCTTCGTTGAAAAAGTCATCGCCAAAGAGCGTCCCCAAGGAATACTCCTGTCCTTCGGTGGACAGACAGCCCTGAATTGTGGGGTGGAGCTCTACGAGAGCAATGTCTTAGCCAAATACAATGTCAGCGTCCTTGGCACTCCTGTCCAGGCCATCATGGACACAGAGGACCGCGATCTCTTCATAAAGAGGCTCGACGAGATCGGCGTGAAGACCATAAAGTCCCAGCCGGCCTCCAGCATTGAAGAAGCCCGCAACGCGGCGAAAGAACTTGGTTTTCCCCTGATCATAAGGGCCGCTTACGCCCTCGGAGGCTTGGGCTCCGGTTTCTGTGACAATGAGGAACAGCTTGAAGAAATCTGCGAAAAAGCCTTCTCGTTCTCTCCTCAGGTGCTTGTCGAGAAGTCCCTCAAAGGTTGGAAAGAGATTGAATATGAGGTGGTTCGGGATCGTTATGACAACTGCGTCACGGTCTGCAACATGGAGAACTTCGACCCGCTGGGCATCCACACCGGAGAAAGCATCGTCGTGGCTCCATCGCAGACACTCTCCAACAACGACTATTATTTCCTCAGGGAACTTTCTATAAGGATTGTCCGTCACATAGGCATAGTGGGCGAGTGCAACGTGCAGTTCGCCTATGACCCTGACGCAATGGACTATAGGGTGATAGAGGTGAACGCCCGTCTAAGCCGTTCCTCAGCCCTCGCATCAAAGGCGACGGGTTATCCGCTCGCTTTCGTGGCCGCGAAACTCGGCTTGGGCTATGGCCTGTTCGACCTGAAGAATTCTGTCACAAAGACCACTCCAGCCTTCTTTGAGCCCGCTCTGGATTATATTGTCTGTAAGATTCCCCGCTGGGACCTGAGCAAGTTCCACGGAGTGTCCCGCAAGATCGGATCCTCGATGAAGTCAGTTGGTGAGGTTATGGCCATCGGGCGCAGTTTCGAGGAGGCTATCCAAAAGGGACTCAGGATGATAGGCCAGGGAGCCCATGGTTTCGTCGGCAATAAGGAACTCCAGGTGGCGGACATCGACACCGCTCTTAGAGAGCCTACCGACAACCGTATATTCGTGATTTCCAAGGCCATGAGAGCCGGCTACACGGTTGACCAGATCCACAATCTCACGAAGATCGACAAATGGTTCCTCGGCAAACTCGCCAACATCGTCAAGACCTTCGAGGAGATGCACGGCTATGACAAGATAGAGGATATGCCGGAAGATCTTCTCCGCCTGGCTAAGCAGGAAGGCTTCTCCGACTTCCAGATCCAGCGCGCCGTCTGGAAGGACACCGGCAGTTCCGTCGTCAATATGGACAAGGTCAGGGAATACCGGAAGTCATTGGGAATCATCCCGGTAGTAAAGCAGATCGACACCCTTGCCGCCGAGTTCCCGGCTCTCACGAATTACCTCTACCTCACCTACAACGGCACCAAGAGCGACATTGAATATGAGAACGACGGCAAATCCGTCATAGTTCTCGGCTCCGGAGCCTACAGGATTGGTTCTTCCGTCGAGTTCGACTGGTGCTCGGTGACCTGCCTTAAGACCATTCAGGGGCAAGGCTACAGGGGAGTTCTCATCAACTACAACCCCGAGACTGTCTCGACCGATTACGACGAGTGCGACCGGCTCTATTTCGATGAGCTGACCTTCGAGAGAGTCATGGACATATTCGAGCTTGAGACTCCTCATGGCGTGGTGGTCTCGGTTGGAGGGCAGATTCCTAACAATCTGGCTCTGAGGCTCCACAATCATGGCGTTCCCATTCTTGGCACCAGCGCCACCAGCATTGACAAGGCTGAGGACCGCCACAAATTCTCCAGCATTGTGGACACATTGGGAGTTGACCAGCCTGAATGGAAAGAACTCACCACGATGGATGATGTGGAAGATTTCATACGCACCGTCGGTTTCCCTGTGCTAGTGAGGCCATCCTATGTCCTTTCCGGGGCCGCCATGAATGTCTGCCACGATGAGAAGAAGCTGAGGCATTTCCTCTCTCTGGCGTCTGAGGTGTCCCAGGAGCATCCCGTGGTCATCAGCAAATTCTACCAGCGAGCCAAGGAGATTGAGTTCGATGCGGTTGCCGATGGGGGGGAGATCATCGCCTATGCCATCTCTGAGCACATTGAATATGCCGGAGTCCATTCCGGTGACGCCACTATCCAGTTCCCGCCGCAGAAGCTTTATGTCGAGACCGTAAGGCGTATCAAAAAGATCGCGAGGGCCATCGCCGGCTCCCTGAAAATCTCAGGACCCTTCAATATTCAGTTCCTCGCCAAGGAGAACGCCATCAAGGTTATCGAATGTAACTTGCGTGCTTCCAGGAGTTTCCCGTTCGTGTCCAAGGTCCTGAAGATCGATTTCATCGAGCTCGCGACCAAGGTTATGCTCGGGCTCCATCCCGCGGCACCTCAGAAGAGCGCCTTTGACCTTGATTATGTCGGTGTCAAATCTTCCCAGTTCAGTTTCGCCCGTCTGGAGGAGGCTGATCCGATGCTTGGAGTTGACATGAGT
>OMQO01000145.1 GCA_900313275.1 uncultured Bacteroidales bacterium | reverse complement strand
TTTAGGCTTAAGTACCAGTTCATATAAACTCCACTCAGCGCCTGAGACCTCCAAATCTCCCTCACATAGAGTATGATCCTCCTCCATCGAAATGGGATTGACTATCTCCACATGAAGTTTCGAAGATCCTCCTTCAGGAACCCTGGACCACACGCTGAAACGGTAATCCTCGCCTCCCTTGACTCCAATCCCGAAGTATCCCTCGTTCTCCAGACCGGTCCAACGGTGCGGATGTAGAGGAGCGAAAAGCCTGACATAGTGTGGATTACGTTCGAACGGACCGTCCTCCAGAACCTTCACTTTCCCGAAAGCCTTCCATCCCTGAAGATGATTTGACGGGAACTCGAACGAACGGTTCTTGACCAGTTCAGCATACAACCCACCATCGGCGGCGAAATTGATATCCTCGAAAAAGATCCCGTACTGCGTGCTCTGAATAGGAGCTCCTTTCTTACCGAGGTCGATGTCCATCTGGTAAGGCTGGGCGGAAACCACCCCTGACAACAGAAGGATATTGACGGCCACAAGGCCGAGAATACGAGAGTGACTATGATTCATAAAATAATGATTGACAATCTGTTAGCGTCCACCGCCACCTCGTCCGCCTCCACTGAAGCCTCCACCGCCGCGGGATGAGGTATGACCACCATATCCGCCGCGGCTACCGCTGGAATAACTGCTTCCGCCACTTGATCCGCCACTGGAGTAGTAAACCGGACGGGAAGCGCTATTGATCGCGTTGCCGATGTAACGGGATATGGACTGGGAATTGGCAAGCACGCTAGAGAATGTGCTATAGTTATAGTTGAATGTGCGTTCGAAGAACTTCGGATCGATGTCCTTAAGTTGTTTGGCGACCTTATCGGCTATTCCGAACAAGGCGGCATAGACAAGGTATTCCTTCCATAGATTAGCCTCGATAGTCTCTCGCTGGGAGACTAAAGTGAAGTCATTCAAGAACTTCTTGAGTCCCATGAGTTCACGGGCCGCAGCCTTGCCTGCGTCGGTGAACTTCTCATTCTTCATGAGGCCTTTCGAGCGGAACTGGGACGCTCCCTCCGAATTGGACTTGTTGGACCAGTTGTAAACCTTGACCTCATGCTTGGAAGCCCAAGAAGAGAACTCCTTATCCTGCAGGGTGTTATCCTCTCCGGCAGCCTCTAGCAACATGGTGTACAAGTTAGCGCTGATCAGGGAAAGACCATCTATTCCCTTAGAGGAAAATGAAATGTTGACCGGCCCTTGCAGATCGCTTGTTACAGTCAGATTACCCTTGTAGATCATCCTGAGGATCTCAGCCAGAGGAAGGTTGGCCGCGGAGCCTCTCTCTCCTAGTCTGCGAAGTACATAGTCTGCCATCTGAAGATTCCCGTCAAGCGGGATATCCCTGTGCCATTCAATATTTTTGGGATTGACTCCCAGCAATTTACGCTTTTCTTTCTTGGTGACCTTCTCAGGATTCCTGAAAAAACGGATGATGGGAAACACAAAGATAAAGAACATGACCAACACCGTGAAGAATCCTGCGATCGCGTCCACGATAGGGTCATCCTCCTCGGGATCATCAGCGAACTTGGCCTTTTTCAACGCCACATCCAGAGCTTCTTGGAAATCACGCTCCTGGATGCTCAACGGCTGGAACATTCCCTTATTGAAGCGGAGCAGGATGATCGCAGAGTCGTTTGTCCTTAAAGGTTTGGAGGACTCGAACACAATGGTGCTGTCCGTGAATGTCGTTGTACCTTCGAAACCGAAGCCCCATGCCCTTGTGTTGGTCGTATCCAACTGGAAATCAGGCGATTCCACAGTCACTTTGACATGTTGAGGAGGAGAACTCAGACCAGGAGAGAGGACCTGCAGATGCAGCATGTCGTAGTCGTTGAGCGACTTCATGGCCTTGACCATGCTGTAGATCGCATAGAAGACACGATCCCCGCGGGGAGCTATTCCCCAACAGAGTTCCATGCCTTCCTCCTTGTGGACAATACCTGACTTGCCTGCCTTTTCCTCAAAGGACTTGTTGATGTCCCACTCCCCCACATCCTCTAACTTAGCGCCAGTGTCCCCGTCAATAACCGTGAATCCAGGAATAATGATATCGCCGAGGTTCTCCCTGACAAGATACCATTCTGTTATACTGGGGCCGGTATTGATGTCCCAGCGCTCATTGAATATGGCCGACCCCTTATCGGTGAGTTTGATTGTGATGTCCACATCACGAATCTCCTGTTTCTGGGCCATAAGCCCCAGAGACGGCATCAGGAGGGCAATCAGAATCAGAAACGTCTTTCTCATAGGTCTATAAGTTATTAATTGTCGTACTTGCCATCCAAGACATCCCGAACCGCCTGGAGATAGCCGAAACCATTCAGACGGTCAGGAAGAAGGTAACTCCCCTCAACCCACTCATTCCAAGCGTTGATCATCATGAAACGAGGCTGGTCAGGGTGCTCTTCGACATATTCCTTCGCCTTGGCGAGGAAAGTCGCGAAGGACTGCGGGGTATTATGCCAGCGTGTGACATCAGAGGGTCCCTTAGCGGGAAATCTGGGGGTGTCATCCCAGCCGATTGATACGCACGGAAACACCGGAATATCAAAGACTTCGTCCATCTGCTCCCGGATAGCTATCGCCTCATGCCCCTGGACCAGGTAATCGGGATCGAAACCGCCCATGTTGTAAAGGGCCTCGCTGTTTATTCCCAACGCCTTGATGATCCTGTTCATTGTCTCAATCCTCTCTGGGCCCATCCTGTAGCCGCCACCTTGAATCTCCTGGAGATGGAGATCAGGGAACCCTGCCTTCTTGACTTCCGAACGGAAATAATCCATCGCCTTCGCTGCCTCGTCAAGCGAACCCAAGCCACGGACGAGGTTCCCGACAGAGAACACACCAAGCACCGGACATCCGTCAATCTTCACATATTCAGGAAGTTTGAAATACTGGTTGATGACCCTGTCCACCACCTTTTTGAACTGGTCCCAGTCCACATCCGGATTGAAGAGACGCTCCTCATTGTCACCCCATTTGTGGTAGTTCCAGTAGTTGTACTTCACATCGTGGTTAGCCCACATGATGTAGAAGTTCATCTTGTTATGGCTGGGAGCCCCGAGAAAACCATCGTTCAGAGCGCTCTCAAGATAAGGACCGCTGTAGCCATCGGGATCATTGTACCAGTACCAATCATAGATGAAGGTGTTGATCCCGTACTTTAGCGCGGTCTGGATCCATTTCTCAACCACGACCGGGTCATTGTCCAACTCGTAGCCCCAAAGAGGCAAACGAGGCTGGTAATGCTCCGGGAAACGCTTGTCGCCCTTTTTGATGACCTCCCATTCTCCAATCCCTTCTTCCCAAAGCCAGCGATGTGCGAGAGAATCGTCATGGCATGAAGGCCAGACGTAGGCGCAGACGTAGATATCGTCCTTCGGGGCAGATGTCCCGCTCTTGGAACGCGACGAGCAGGACCAAAAGCCCAAAAGAATCGCCGCAAGGATAATTAGGGAAAGGAAACGTCTCATAACCAACTATTTACGAATACTGTCAAATTCGGCTTTCACAGCCTCATAACTCTGGATGTCACCTATGTCAAAACGCTTTCCAGGCATCTCCATGGCGTGCACCGGCACTTTTGATGAGAGCCAGGCCACAAGGCTTCCGGGAGCGTCAGTTCCACAACCGGAAGCGATAGCCTCCGGAATCAAGCCCGCATCATCCCTCTTGTAAAAATAGAAAGGAGGACAGGCCCAATGCGACTTCGGTTCGGCAGGCTTTTCGACCATGCCGAGGATAAGGCCGTTGTCGTCTATCTCCAGCACACCACCCTTGCGAAGAATCGCCGCAGAAGGCTCGTAATAACGCATCACACAGGAGGTTCCCTTCTCCAAGCAATATTCCACGAACGTACCGAGACTGAAGTCCAAAAGGTTATCGCCGGCCACAATCAGAAGATCGTCGTCAATAGAGAGCGCGTCGATCGCGAACTGGATGTCCTTAACGGCTCCTAGACGGGTCTCGTTGGTCGAGGTTCCGTCATCCACAACCGTTATCTCCTCAGGCCGGGCAGCTGCCCATTCCTCGAATATCGGGGCGAACCGATGGTTGGAAATAACCACGAAACCATCCACCTTGCCGGTGGAAGCGATATCTTCCACGAGCCAATCAAGAATCGGTTTGCCACCAACCTCCAGCAAAGGCTTCGGGAAATTGTCTGTCAGGGGACGCAGGCGGGTGGCATAGCCGGCGGCCAGAATAAGGCATCTCATGTCGCGTCAGATTTTAACCCCGTCCGCGCTATGGCAGACATAGGCTGAATAATGACCTCTAAGTTCCGGGAACTCAGCAAGATATTCCCTCTCAACTATCTCGAATATACTGTCCTTGAAAGACGGGTCTATCAAGGCCATGCAGCAGCCTTTGAAACCGGCGCCGCTGAAGCGTCCGCCATAGATTCCGTCAGTCTTGGTCATGATGTCATAAATCTTCTTGAGCTCTGGAGATCCGGTCTCCCAAGCCTCGATCGAGGACCTGCCGCTCTCGAAACTCAGGCGGCCATATTCCTCGAGATCTCCTCTTCTCCAAGCCTCGGCACCCCTCTGCACCCTGTCGAACTCAGTGTACCAGTGCAAGGCACGCTTGCGCCAGTTGTCCGGAAGACGGTCCTTGTAGGTCTCAAACACCTCCCTGGGGACCTCACGCAGGTGGGTCTCCTTGAACTTTCCGTATTCCATCCCGGCATAAGCCTTAAGGGCATAAGCGGCGCTCTTGCACTCGTCCACTCTCATGTTGAACTTGCTGCCGGCGAGAGTCCTCTCTACCCCGCTGAAGAATATGGCGATCTCGTAGGGCTTCATCAAAGGAGAAGCGGGAATCAACTCATAGCTGTCGTCCAAGGTGTCAAGGTACAGGAGATGGTCTTTCCGAGAGAACACCTCGCAGCTCTGGTCCAGCTTGCCGCTGGAGACTCCAACATACTTGTTCTCAGCCGCCATAGCCATGGCTATCAACTCATTATCCTCAAGATGGAGGTCGTTGACCCGACACAAGGCTTTCATGAAGGAAATGGTCACAGCGGCAGATGATGAGAGGCCTCCGATCGGAAGCGAGCCCTCAATGACACCGCTCAGACCAATCCTCAAAGGGTAAACCTGGAAGAGTTCCTTGGTCGCCCCGCGGAGATAGTCAGCCCAATCGCCCTGCTTTTCCTCCGGAATAGCGCGTACATGCCATTGCGCCCTCTTGTCAAACTGGAGCGAAGCCAACTCGATAACGCCGTTCTTTTTCGGGGAATATGCGATGTGAATGCCCTTGTCGATAGCCAGACCGGTTATCTTGCCGAGCTGGTGGTCGGAATGGGCACCGATCGGACACACCCGATAAGGACAGAAGGATAATCCCTCCGGCTCTCTCTTGTAAGTCTCCCTGAATTTATCCTGACAGAGCATAACTATAGTCTTTGCTTGATAGCCTTCGTCTGCTCCTCGTAGCCTGGCTTCTCCAAAAGAGCGAACATGTTCTTCTTGTAAGCCTCCACACCAGGCTGGTTGAAAGGATTGATTCCCAGCACATAAGCGCTGATTCCGCAGGAATATTCAAAGAACTGGAACAGGCCGCCGAGG
>OMQO01000256.1 GCA_900313275.1 uncultured Bacteroidales bacterium | reverse complement strand
CCCGGACGGCAAGATAATTGATGGCCTTGTCCCGGACGATTTGATATTCGTTTACAAGCCCCTGAAGAGCCGCGTGTGGGACAAGATTATGGGTGACAGCCGCTGCGCTCCTGTGAAGCGTATTGATTATAAAGGGTATATCTCAACTGAGAGTATCCTGCGCCATGTCCTGGAGAACAAAGACAGGAAGCTGGTAGTCAACATGCTCTCCGACCAATGCCCATACAGGGACTCAATGGCTGACCTCAAGGTCGATTTCATGCATCAGGAGACCAAGACCATGTTCGGAGGCGCTTCCCTTGCTAGGAAAATGGGCTGGAGCGTCTTGTACGCCAGCTTATTCCCAGTGGAAAAGGGCCGCTACGAATGGAGATTCACTGAGATATGCCCCGACGCATCGGCGGTCCCGGTCCAAGAGATTATGGAAGATTATTACAAACTACTCCAGAATGACATCGAGGCCGTTCCTTGGTGCTATCTCTGGTCCCACAAAAGATGGAAAAAATAAACTAAATAATGATGATGAGACTGAACAAAACACTTTCAATTGTCCTTGCCGCCGCTATGCTGCCGGTGGCCGTGTCCGCACAGGATGCCATGGGGACCGTCTCCTACGCCCTTCCGCAAACTACCATCACCCTTGAGGTGGAGGCGGTCAGGGAGAGTTTCTACGCCGGACCTTACGCGAAATTCGCCCAGAAGTACTTGGGTGTCAACGCCCGACAGGAAGACCAGCAGACCTGCACGTTGAGTGCTGTCAAGATGACCCCGACCATCGAGGCCGACCAGAACAACCGCTACTACATCACTCCTGAGAAGGGAGCCATGTCATTCTTGGCCCTGACCGCTCAAGGCCTTGTGGCTGTCAATGACGGCTCTTTCGGAAATGGTTCAGAGTGGCGTTTCGCTTCCCAGGCCGGAGCCGATTTCTCCGACAAGGGAGTGAGTTCAAACCTCACCTCTGAAGCCGCTACTCTGATTCGTGGGGTGGATGGCGCCAGAGTGGCCGTACAGCAGAGCATGGTCGTCCAGAAGCCGTTGGAGCAGAGGGCGAAAGAAGCCGCTGAGATGATCTTCGACCTTAGAAAGAAGAGAGTCCAGATCGTGACAGGGGACACCGATGCCACCTATAGCGGTGAGGCGATGGGCGCCGCCCTGGCGGAGATCGCCGCTTTGGAGAAGGAATATATGTCTATGTTCATCGGTTACAGCGACTTCCAGACACAGAAAATGAAGTGCGACGTGGTCCCAGAGAAGGACCGCAAGTCTCAGACTTATGTCGCTTTCAGACTGTCCGACACCGACGGGATAGTCTCCGCTGACAATGTCTCCGGAAAGCCTTATCTGTTGGAGCTGGTTCCTCAACCTGTCTCTCCGTCCGCCGGCAAGGGTACTCCCGCGAAGGGGGCTGTCGCTGTGTACAGGATCCCGGCTGTCTGCTCGGTCAAGCTTACCGACGGTGTCAACCCCATCCTTCAGGACAGGGTGGCAGTCTATCAGCTCGGTGTTGAAAGCTATTTCCCGATATCAACTAAATAATATTATAACACTATGACAATCAGAGATTTAGAGCCTAAGGCCGTTTGGGAGAATTTCTATGGCCTAACGAGGATTCCCCGTCCCTCAAAGCACGAGGAGAAAGTACAGGATTATTTGCTCCAGTGGGGAAAGGAACACGGAGTCGATGTGAAGCGTGACGACACGGGCAACATCATATTCACGAAACCCGCTACCCCTGGTTTCGAGAACCGCAAGGGTGTGATCATGCAGGCCCATATGGACATGGTTCCGCAGAAGACCGCCGACACCAAGCATGACTTCCTTACCGACCCCATCGAGACTGAGATCAAGGGCGATTGGGTCGCCGCCAAGGGAACAACCCTCGGAGCTGACAATGGCATCGGTGTGGCTCTGGCGCTCTCAGTCCTTCAGGACAAGACTTTGAAGCATGGACCCCTCGAGGCCCTTATCACCTATGACGAGGAGACCGGAATGACCGGAGCCAACGCTCTCAAACCCAATGTGTTGAAGGGTGACATCCTGCTCAACCTCGATTCCGAGGAAGAGGGCGAGCTTTGCACCGGCTGCGCTGGTGGAATTGACGGATCCGCCGATTTCGCCTATAGGACCTACAAGACTCCCGAAGGCTACGTCTCATATAAGATAACAATCAAGGGACTCAAGGGAGGCCACTCCGGAATGGACATCTCCTTATTCAGGGGCAACGCCAACAAGGCTGTCTGCCGTATTCTCAAGGCCGTCACTGACAAGTTCCCTGAGGTTAAGGTCGCCGAGATCCGCGGAGGCTCCCTGCGCAATGCCATCCCGTTCGAGGCTGAGGCGGTCATAGTCCTGCCTTCCGCGGACTCCCGCAAGGTCAAAGCCCTCGTGGAGAAGGTGTTCGGGGATTGCAAGTTCGAGTTCCAATATTCAGACCCTGAGATGGTTATGTTCTACGAGAAGGTCTCAAAGGTCGCTCCTCGTTACATCAGTCCCAAGGTCATGGGCAATGCTCTGAAGGCTATCATCGCCTGCCCTCATGGAGTACGCAGGATGAGTGACACTATCTTACCGTACATTCCCTGACGAGAAGCTCGATCGACGAGGCCAAGTTGTTCCTTGCCGACTCGATCCGTTATGTCTTTGAGCTCGCTGGCGCCAAGTATTCAATGTCAGGAGCTTACAGTGGTTGGACTCCGAAGCTCGGCACTCCGATGATCAAGGTTCTGGAGGACACCTACAAGAACCTGTTCGGCAAGGAGCTTAAGATCACAGCGACCCACGGAGGCCTCGAGTGCGCTATTATGGGTGCCAAGTATCCGAACTGGGAGATGGTCTCCATAGGACCTACCATCGTCCATCCCCATTCTCCGGACGAGAGGGTCAAGATCGACACGGTCGCCCAGACATGGAAGTTCCTGACCAATGTTCTTGAGAATATTCCTGAAAAGTAAAACTTTTTGCGGATTCGAGAATAATTACTATCTTTGCAGTCCTTTTGGGTTGGCATACGTTCCCCAAAGGACTGTATTTTATTTATTATCAAAACTTTACAACAAAATGTTAAAACAGTACGAGACCGTTTTCATCGCTACTCCCGTTTTGTCTGACCAACAGATGAAGGAAGCGGTTGCCAAGTACACCCAGCTCATCACCGACAATGGTGGCGAGGTCGTGTACGAGGAAGACTGGGGCCTCCGCCAGCTGGCTTATCCGATCCAGCACAAGACCTCTGGCTTCTATTATCTTATTCAGTTCCAGGCTGATCCCTCTTTCGTAGAGGTCCTCGAGACCCAGTATTTCCGTGATGAGAGGATCATCAGGTTCCTGACCGTCGCACTTGACAAGGACGCCGTCGAATACGCCGAGCGCCGTCGTCAGAACAGGAGCAAGGCTGCTGCCGCTCCCAAGGCTGAGGAGCCCGTTGCCCAGGAGCCTGTCGCTCCCGTTGAGCCTGACGAGTTTGAAGTTCCCGTCCAGGACGATGATGAGACCAATGAGACCGTTAACGAATAATCAAGGAGGAAAACACTATGGCACAGAATGACGCACAGAATGCTGGAATCCGCTATCTGAACCCTCCTACAGTTGAGGTCAGGAAGAAGAAATACTGCCGTTTCAAGAAGGCTGGTATCAAGTATGTCGATTACAAGGACCCTGAGTTCCTTAAGAAGTTCCTCAATGAGCAGGGCAAGATCCTTCCCCGCCGTATCACCGGTACCTCCCTCAAGTTCCAGAGGAAGGTCGCGAAGGCCGTCAAGAGGGCCCGTTCCCTCGCTTTGCTTCCGTATGTCACTGACCTTCTTAAATAATAGGAGAGCGCGATTATGAAAATCATACTTAAGAAAGAAGTTGCCAATCTCGGCGAGGCCGGTGATGTGGTAGAGGTCAAGGGTGGTTACGGAATGAACTACCTTATTCCCCAGGGATTAGCGATTGTCGCTACTCCTTCCGCTCTTAAGCAGCTCGAGGAGACCAAGCGCCAGAGGGCTCACAAAGAGGCTAAGCTTGTCGCTGACGCTGAGGCTCTTGCCGCTAAGATCGAGGCCACGCCTGTGAAAGTCGCCGTCAAGGTGAGCGAGAGTGGCAAGATCTACGGTTCTGTCACCACAGCCCAGATTGAGGATGCTCTTAAGGCCGTCGGTATCGAGGTCGATAAGAAGAACATCACTATTCCTGACGACATCAAGGCTCTTGGTGAGTACGAGGGTGCTGTCAAGGTTTACAAGGCTGTCAAGGCCGCTCTCAAATTCGTCGTTGAGGCTGAGGCCTAATCGCACAGTAAGAATTCGCTAAAACGGCACCGGAAGCTCCGGCGCCGTTTTTTGTTGTTCTATTTCCCTATGATTTAGCTAGTTCCGAGATGTCGCTGACTTCTATCTCCCGGACTCTGTAGCCCTTCTTGGAAACGGCTATCATCGCTCTGCCGACTTCGGACATCGTGTTCCAGAGCCCGAGAAGTTTCATGACAGGATAGAGGGCCCAGAACACGTATTGCATCTTCTGGATGTGAAGCTGCCCTTTGTAGCGCCACATGATCGCCGGGCGGAAGTTGTATGATCCTTTGAAGCCCTTTCTCGCAAGGGCGTCCTCGGTACTTTTCTTGACTCGCACCCACATCTGGTCCGTGTGGTTGTAGTTGCCGGCTCCGCTGACATAGATGAAAGTCATATTCTCCTTATTATCAAGGATGTCGGCAAAGTGGAGAGGAATGTCATGGCTGATTATCTTGTAGTCCTCCTCTTTCATTCCGATGCTGCTTATTCCGGCGCAGAAGA
Source organism: uncultured Bacteroidales bacterium (assembly GCA_900313275.1). GTDB lineage: Bacteria > Bacteroidota > Bacteroidia > Bacteroidales > UBA932 > Cryptobacteroides. The sequence goes on along the minus strand of OMQO01000256.1, from coordinate 697 downwards.
AGACGGCGTCGTAGCCCTGGAGCATCCAGTCGCCTTTGTCAAGTTCCATGAAGTCATTGATAATGTACTCCCGGAGTTTTGGGTGCTCATGGCCGCAAGGGTGCCGGCCAACGCTGAGAACCGATTCGATCTCAGGATTGTCAAGGCACTCCATCAGAACTCCTTCGCCAACATATCCGGTCGCGCCGGTGAGAATCACTTTCATATCTTGTTTTACTTTAGCGATTATGCGAATATAATTTATTCCTTTTTCATTTGCAACCGCAATTTTTTCATGCCTCTCAGGTATTATAATGTGAAAAGATTTTTGGTAATGTGAAATTTACACATTATCTTTGCGTTGTTTTTACACATTAAAAGTTCTTTTAAATATGAAAAAAGTGATTGTTTTCAAGGTTGAGAATGTTTTGGTTGGTGGATTTGATGAGAAAAGGAATGATGAGTTGAACGCTAAAAGGGTTGTGAGAAAGCTTGTGGGGGATGATTTTTTTGAGAAGGAGTTTGTGAAGGGTGAGAAGAAAATGGTGAAAGAGAAAGATGGGGATTTGGTGGAGAAGGTTGTGAGGAAGGTTGCTGGATTCGGGGTGATGAAAAAGAGGTTGGAGGATTGTGAGAGGAAATTTGAGGAGGAAGGTGATGTTGAGAAGTTGTATTGGATGAGGGATGTTTTGAGAAAGTTGAAAGAGTGGGAAGGAAG
>OMQO01000286.1 GCA_900313275.1 uncultured Bacteroidales bacterium | reverse complement strand
GGCATCGTGACCAACCGCGACGTCCGTTTCCAGGAGGACATGTCCCAGCCTATAAACCAGGTGATGACAAGCGAGAACATAGTGACCGCCCCCAAGGGCATCACTCTCGCCGAAGCCACCCATATTCTTCAGAGGAGCAAGGTCGAGAAGCTTCCCGTGGTCGATAAAGACGGTAAGCTCGAGGGACTTATCACCTACAAGGATCTCATGAAGATCAAGGACAACCCTATCGCTTCCAAGGATAGCAAAGGTCGTCTGATGGTCGCCGCGGCCGCCGGCATCAAGTCCGACACCGTGGACAGGATCGGGATGCTCCTCGACGCGGGAGCCGACGCTGTTGTCCTCGACACCGCCCATGGCCATTCGGAAGGGGTTATCAAGATGGTGCGCAAGGCTTGTGAGGCCTTCCCTGAGGCCCAGATCGTGGCCGGTAATGTCGCCACCGCGGAAGGTGCCAAGGCCCTCGCCGATGCTGGAGTCAAGGCTGTCAAGGTAGGAATCGGCCCCGGATCCATCTGCACAACGAGAATCATCGCCGGAATAGGCGTTCCCCAGCTGACCGCTGTCATGGAGGCCTGTGAGGCCCTTAAAGGCACTGGAATCCCGGTCATTGCCGATGGCGGTATCAGGTATTCCGGAGATATAGTCAAGGCCCTCGCCGCTGGCGCCGGTACCATCATGGCCGGATCTCTTCTCGCTGGTACTGAGGAGTCTCCGGGCGAGACCATAATCATGAACGGCCGCCGTTTCAAGTCCTACAGGGGCATGGGCTCGCTGGAGGCTATGGAGCAAGGTTCCAAGGACAGGTATTTCCAAGATATGGAGGCCGACATCAAGAAGCTTGTCCCTGAGGGAATTGTCGCCCAAGTTCCCTATAAAGGCACTGTGTCTGAGGTCGTCTATCAGCTAGTTGGAGGCCTTAGGGCAGGAATGGGTTATTGCGGCGCCCACACTGTCGCGGATTTGAGGAAGGCCAAGTTCGTGCGTATCACCAACGCCGGCTTCCTCGAGAGCCACCCTCATGATGTGACCATCACCAAGGAGGCTCCGAACTATTCCAGATAATTGATGTTCAAGAGGTTCCGCATAATCGCCATTGTCTTGGCCGCCCTTTTGCCTTCTTGCAAGGCTTTCCAGTCGTTCATCCACGACGGGGAAGTCGTGGCGAAGCTGGGCGACCACAAGCTTTATCTCTCTGAGCTTGAGAGTGTGATACCCAATGGTATCAGCCCGGAGGACAGCGCTAGCCTGGCCAATCTGTACATAAACTCCTGGGCCACAGGTATGGCTTTCCAGGACATCGCCGAGCAGAAGCTTAGTAAAGAGGAGAAGGATGTCTCCAAGGAATTGGATGCCTACAGGCAGTCTCTCCTCCGCTACCGTTTCGAGCAGCGTTATGTGGCCGAGAGGTTGGACACTGTCGTGTCCCAAAAAGAGATAAATGACTATTATGAGGCCCATAAGGAGAACTTCAAGCTTGAGCGCCCCATCCTTAAGGCTCGTTTTATGAGGATTGCGGAGGACTCTCCGAACCTGCAGAAAATCAAGAAGTTGATGTCTTCCGATGACGTTGTTGAAGTGGTGGCGGCGGACAGCATTGCCTTCAATTCGGCCCAGCGCTATGTGGATTTTTCAGACAGGTGGATGGACGCTGTGACTCTGGCCGGGGAGTTTGGAGTGGACTATGTCGAGATGCTCTCCAAGAAAAGCGGCAAGTTCATAGAGATAAAGGATGGCCAGGGCAATCTCAGGGTGGCTTTTGTTGTCGATATGATCAAGGCTGGGGAGATCCCCCCAGTGGAGTTTTGCCAGGAGCGGATAGTGGACATCATCATAAGCGGAAGAAAGCACAAGCTTCTCACCACTTTGGAACAAGACTTGATAGAAGACGCCAAGGCCAAGGAGAATTTTGAAATATATTCATCGAAATGATAAGGAAAACAACACTCGCCCTGTTGGTCGCGCTCGCTTCGTGCGTGGCGGCCACAGCCCAGAAATACGACTACATCGACAAGACTGTGGCTGTCATAGGCAACGAGGTAGTATTGATCTCTGACATAGAAGGTTCTGTCAAGGAGAGGAAAGCCCAGGGCTTGACCTCGGACAGGAATGTCAGATGTGAGATCCTCGAAAGCATACTTGAAAATAAACTCTTCCTGATGCAGGCAAGGATTGACTCATTATCCTTTAATTCGGATAATGTGGAAGCCGCTCTTTCCCAGAGAGTTGACCAGTTCTTGACCTATCTCGGCGGTCAGGAGAAACTTGAGGAGTATTTCGGGAAACCTCTTTACCGTCT
>OMQO01000054.1 GCA_900313275.1 uncultured Bacteroidales bacterium | reverse complement strand
GTCATCAGGCCGAAGGCATATTCACTGAAATAGCGGCTGTGGGCCTTCTCGCCGTGGATGAGAAGCACAGGATTCTCAATCTCGCTCGCCCAGGCCAGAAGTGGCTGATTCATAAAACTTTGGCAACCAATGATGTTCCAACCATCGTTGGAATTGCCGCTACGCTCATGGTAGCCGCGAGGAGTCTTGTAGTAGGCATGATAGTCCTTGACAAACCAGGGTGCATCCTCCGGAAGCGGATCGACAACACCACCTGCTCGCTCATATGTCCCTGAAGCGTAATCCTTTGTTCGTTGGGCTGCCAGGGCCTTACGCTTCTCCATTCTCTGGGCGGGAGTGTCCTCACTAGCGAAATAACCTTCGACATTGACCTTGCTCATGTCGTACATCGTGGACGCGACAGTCGCCTTGATGCGAGGATCAAGAGCCGCAGCGTTGACGGCCATACCGCCGAAGCCGCAGATGCCGATAATACCAATACGCTCAGGATCAACAAGTTCACAGTTGGAAAGGAAGTCCACTGCCGCCAGGAAGTCCTCAGTGTTGATGTCGGGGGAAGCCATCCTGCGAGGCTCACCGCCAGACTCGCCTGTGAACGAAGGGTCAAAGGCGACTGTCACGAAGCCTCTTTCGGCCATATGCTGCGCGTACAGTCCCGAAGACTGCTCCTTCACCGCACCGAAAGGACCGCTGACCGCAATAGCTGGAAGCTTGATGGCTGCGTCATTCCCGGCCTGACCGGGAATCTCCTTGGGCACGTACATATCCGCTGCCAACTCAATTCCGTAACGGTTGCGGAAAGTAACCTTGCTGTGTTCGACCAATTCGGATTTCGGGAAGGTCTTGTCCCATTCCTGAGTAAGGGAAAGTGTGCTCATATCTTTTGATTTTTTGTTGCAGCCTACAAGCATCAAAGACGCGAGGGCGATTGGAATAAAATATCTCATAATCAATGTTTTCGCAAAGTTAGGCCATCATCCGGTAATTCTTTTACCGATTTTAGCCGAATATCTACCAATATCGCATACATTTGGATTAATAGGTGAATATTTCTACCTTTACAAGCGTTATGAAGACCATTCTTCACGTTTCCGACCCCAATATCTACGCCAGCTATCTTGGCGCCCCAACGCTGCATCCGCTGGTGAACGTCATACACTATGACGAAGTCTCCCCCATCCGATCCAGCCTGAACCAATACGGTGTCTATGGCCTATTCATCCAGAGGAACTTCCCGAAGAACCTCACATATGGCATGAAGATGTTCGACGCTGCCGACGGCTCGATAATAGCCGTCGAGCCTGGCCAAATCGGCGGAAAGGAAGACAATGGAGAAAAGTTATTCATCAGCGGCTGGGTACTGATGTTCTCGCCTGAGCTCCTCCACGGAACCGACCTGGAAAAAAGGATGAAGGACTATCATTTCTTCTCCTATTTCGCCACGGAGACCCTCAAGATGGATCCTTCCGAATGGGGACGTATCACTCAGATGCTCACCCAGATGCGGCACGAGTTGCAGGAAAACCCAGACTCCCCCGCCCTCCGAGCCGTCATCCTCGCCTACATCCGCCTCGTCCTTGAATATTGCAACCGCATCTACCTGCGTCAGCTCTCAAAAGAAGAAAACACATCATCTGACATTCTGAAACGCTTCCACAACCTGCTTCGGGATTATTATCTCGAGGGCAGGCAACTGGACCAAGGCGTACCCTCCGTCCAGTACTGCGCTGATCAGCTGGCATATTCAGCCCGTTACCTTGGAGATGTCATCCACAAAGCAACCGGCGGCACAGCCATCGGCTACATCCATTCTTTTGTTATAGAACAAGGGAAAAACCTCCTTATGAACGGGCATAATATCGGGGAAACCGCTCATTTACTGGGCTTTGAGTACCCTCACCACTTCACCCGCCTTTTCAAAAAAACAACCGGGATCACCCCATCCGAGTTCCTCGGAAAAGACTAGCCATCACGGAAGCTCATCGAATCCGACGGCCCTCAAACCGCACTCCTTGGCAGTAGCGAGGATCTTTTCAAGCCATTCGGTCTTCATATTGTTTCCCTTCGCGTCAGGAGAAATCCCATGCGACGAAAGCACGAAGACTTTCTTCTCCTTAGCGGCTTGGCGGACGAGTGAAAGTATCTCATCAATGTCCGTCCCATATTCCTCCCCAGCGAAAGCGGAATCTATCCTAACCGGCATCGGGGACTCGGAAGCGGCCAGAACGGCGTCATTATCAATCGGTGTGTGCTCGCCGCGCACATGTGAGAACCCCCATTGCTTGAACAAGGCGTCAGTCTCGTCAGTGCGGCGGCAATAAGGGTAGGAATACGAAGTTATAGGAATATAAGCGACTTTGCAGGCATATTGCTGCGGCTCGATTTCCTCCTTGAAGAACATGGCCGCCCCTTTGGCCGCCACCTCCTCATCAGCCTTAGCATGGTTAAGGCCATGCAGACCGACTGAATGCCCTGCCTCATAAAGCCGCTTCATCACCCCGACAGCCTCATTATTGATCGGGCCGGACACAAAGAAAGTTGCGTGGGCGCCATACTTCTCGAATAACGGCATGGCATTGAGCCAGTCCGCGAAATTGCGATCATCGAAAGTGAGGACGAGCATGCCCTCTCCCTCCGCAGGGAAACAATTCTCAATCACCAAGTTAGTCACATCAGCGCCATCTATGAACTTCCTCGAGCGCTCCCCGCCCCATCCAAGATGGTCACGCACACGCAGAGCGTTAAGGTGTTTGCGTGTACAGTTCCTGAAAGTGATATTCTCTGGACGCCTGGATCCGGAGCTGGTGAACGAGATCGGCATGAGAGACTCGAATCGGCAGTCTTCGAAAGTGACGTTGCGAATCCGCCAGTCATCGGCCAGGGCATCAGATTCCACAGGTCTCGCACATTCCAGCACATCGCAATTACGCACATGAATATCATCAATGTACACCCCTCTTTGCCCTGGAGTCCAGGCCGGGCAGAACCCTATTCCGAAAGAAGACTCATGGAAACGGCAGTTCTCAATCTCGACGTTACGGACTATTCCCGTACCTATGCCGATGCGAGCCGCATAGCAGCATGACCAGACGTCACAATTGGTGATGCGTATGTTCTCACATGGATGCTCATCGGCACGGCAATGGTAGCTGTAACAGGCGCGTATCGCAAATCCGTCGTCACCCGTACGTATTGTGCAGCCATCTATGGTCACATTGCGTGTGCAGTCAATCGAGAAACCGTCAGAGTTCGCTATCGTCCTGTCGGCATCAATCGTAACATTGTGAATGTCAATATCTTCACAGCAACGAGCGTGCACCGTCCAACATGGTGTGTCCTTCAAGGTCACGCCTTCCATCCGGATTTTGTTGGAAAGGAATAAGGCCACCATAGGTCCCGGACGGAACCATGAGCGGTCAATCGGATGAAGTTTCAAGCCATATTTGTACCAAGGGAACCTGCTGTCCTCGTCACATTCTCCAAAGAAAGCCGGACCGCTGCCGTCTATGATACCCTCGCCCGTGATAGCCACATCCTCCACCTTGTAGGCGATGACCAGGTGTGCTCCGCTCCACTCTTCAGGATTGGCCCAAAAGTTCTCCGGAAACACGTCATTAGCATTATAGTCCTCTTTATGGACGCTGCCTATTAGCACCGCTCCCTTGTCCAGATGCAGTTCGACATGTGAACGGAGCCAAATAGTGCCTGTCATCCAAGTCCCTTTAGGAACCACAACAGTTCCGCCACCCGCGGCTTCAGCCGCATCCATTGCCTTCTGAATGGCCTCAGTGGCCATTTTACCAGTTCGAGCCCCATATTTGGTGATTGGATAGACCGTGGCCTTCCGGAGAACGGTCCCTGAGCCTGCCGAAGGGACGGAGAACTGACCGGCCAGGGCGGTCAAGGCAAACATCAGCGAAACAATAGACAGAGCGATCCTTTTCATGATACGAGCGATTGATTATATAGCAAAGTTAATAGGTTTTTAGTTAACTTTGGACAGTCTTCCGCACCGTTTATCCTAGACGGCATTCCTCACATCAAAATGTCGCTCCTTACTTCAAATAGGCCTTGATAATCCGCACATCTTCAACGGGACGGTCCAGAGAATCAGTAGGCACCCGTTGGATCGAGTCAACAACTTCAAGACCCGAGATCACCTCACCGAAGACAGTGTACTGCCCATCAAGATGCGGCGTCCCACCGACGGTCTTATAGACCTCACACATCTCGGGCGTTAGCTTCACCTTGCCACCAGTCCGGTCGTCAAGCCGCTTCTGGACGTTCTCAATCCCTTCATCATCGAATATCTTGCCCCAGACGATGTAGAACTGCATCGCCGAGCTGCGCTGCTCCGGATTGATGTCGTCCCCCTCACGAGCCGCCGCCAGGACCCCGCGGCGATGGAATATTCCTTGATCCAGACGGAACTCGGCAGGCACGGTGTAAGGCCTGTCACCCTCACCCAAAGGTGCGCCCGGAGCCGCGTTCTTCGAATCCGGATCACCACCCTGAATCATAAAGTCCTGGATCACACGATGGAAGAGAAGCGAGTCATACGCCCCCTCCTTCACCAATTTGACGAAGTTATCCCGATGAAGAGGAGTGGCATCGTACAGTTTCAGTTCGATGACACCCTTCGTGGTCTCCATCACCACGATGTTCTCACTTTTCTTACAAGCGAAAGCCAGCAGAGGCAAAAGCGCTAAGATCAACAACTTTCTCATAATAACCTATTTCGCGATAAATCCTGTAACCAGCTTGAACACAGGCTCATAGCTGTCAAACTTCACGGTCTTGATGTTGTCCGCCGGGGTGTGGTAGTGCGGGAAGGCGCTTCCCTCCTTATTTTCCAGGAATATGCATGGAACACCCCTGACGGCGAACGGATAATGGTCACTGTTGGCAGCCAGAGCGCCGCGGTCAATTTTGGTGAACAAATGCCCTTCGGAGTTGACAGCCTCGAATGTCGGGAAGGCAGCCATACCCGCATCGCTTACCTCACAGTAGATGGCCGGATTGTCGTCACCGATCATATCAATATTAAACAGATACTTTATTTGCTCAAGCGGAACCGAGGGATGCTCAGCGAAATAGGTCGAACCTCTAAGGTTTGCGTCTTCTCCTGAGAAAGCCACGAACCACATGTCATATTCAGGCTTATTCTTAGCGTAATACTCCGCCAGCGTCACGATTGTAGCGGTGCCGGAAGCGTTGTCATTCGCGCCCGGGTAGTACACTTTCCGCCCCAGATTGCCCAAGTGGTCATAATGAGCCGTGAATACATAGCAGCCGTCATGCCGCTTGCCTTCAACCTTAGCGATCACATTGAATAGCCCATAATCATTAAGGAACTCGTTGTCAACGTTCAACTTTACGCTCCGCACGCCTTCGATGGCCTCAGGAGTCACCCACACAATCGGCTTATCCACAACTCTTTCCCCGTAGGCTTTGAAGAATTTGATAGGAGCGGCCCAAGTGTAAAGCAGACCTGCGTTAGGGTATTCCCCTGCCTTCTGGAGTCGGGAGAACACCTTGCTGTGTTTGTAAGTGAACCAGAAATCGCAGCAAACCATGCATCCCTTATTCTCAGGCTTTGCCAAATCGGCCAGCATCGCGTCGGGGTCGAAATTCAGGGTGTCCACATGATAGACAGGGAATTCCCCTTTCACGCCGGGAGAATATTCACGCATCGAGAAATCCACTCCCGCTCGAAGCGGCTTCCCATCGGCCAACATCTCCATAGCGCCGCAGAAAGTATTGATATTGATGGAGAAAGGCTGTGTGGTCACTTCATCGACCCCAGCCTTCTTGAACTCCTTGACAAGGTACTTCCCCGCCTTGTTAGCTCCATCCCTGGCGTAACCACGGCCCTGGAACTTGGCAGAGCTGAGAGTCTTCACGACTTTCTTGAAATGCGGCAGATCCTGTGCGGGAAGTTGCAGGCAGACAAGTGACAGCAGTAATATAAGAATCCTTTTCATCGCGTACCTGTTTATAAACACCGAAATATAGTGTTTTTTTAGAAATTTTTAAAATATCGCTTGCGATATAAAAATAAGGTTGTATATTTGCATCGTGAACGATATAAATAAACGATAAAACACTATTTATTATGGACAAACAGAAATCAATCCAGGCACTTCAGGCCTACGCTACCGGCCTCGTCGCCCAGTCACTCCAGCTTTAACACTTAAAGTCATGGCTAAGATTTACGATTTTAAAACCCTCAATAACAAGGGAATAGAGGTTGACTTTGCTCAATTCGAAGGGAAAGTCCTGATGTTAGTCAACACAGCATCCAAATGCGGTTTCACCCCGCAGTACGACGGCCTGGAGGCCCTTTATCAGAAATATAAGGGCCAAGGCTTCGTGATCGTCGGCTTCCCTTGCGACCAGTTCGCCGGACAGGAGCCCGGCTCCAATGACGAGATCGCTGAGTTCTGCCGCCTAAACCACGGCGTGACCTTCCCTCTGATGGCCAAGACCGATGTCAACGGCGCCAATGCTGAACCCATATTCGAGTACCTCAAGACTCAGGCTCCCACTGAGGAATATAGCGGACTGAAGGCCAAGGCCACCAAGAAACTCCTCAAGAGTCTCAGCAAGAGCGTGGAGAAGGATAGTGACATCCTTTGGAACTTCACCAAGTTCCTCATCAACCGCGACTGCACTGTCGTCAAGCGTTACGCTCCCACCACGACTCCTGAGGACATCGAGAAGGACATTCAAGGAATGATATGATCAAAGAGGAATTCAAACTGGACAACCAGCTATGTTTCCGGCTCTACACCGCTTCGCGCCTTCTCACACAGGCTTATCATCCGTTGCTCTCGGAGCACGGGCTGACCTATCCGCAGTACCTTGTTCTGCTGGTCCTGTGGGAGAAGGACGCACAGCCGGTTAATGACATCGCCAAGCGCTTGTATCTGGAGACGAACACCGTCACTCCCCTGCTTCAGCGCATGGAGAAAGAAGGCGTCTTGTCTCGCAAAAGAGGTGAGAAAGACGCTCGTCAGATGATAGTTTCTTTGACCAGGAAGGGCAGGGATCTCCAGAAGAAGCTTACCGATGTCCCTAAAACAGTAGGTGACGCCGTCATCTGCGACAGCGTCACCCCTGATAGCGCTCCGGATCTCTTCCGGATGCTTGACGACATCATTTCGAAGCTAAACTCACTTCCCCAGTAATCGCGTCGACATAGACGTTCTGGGTCTTATCCCCGATGAACACGTACTGAGGATGCTCCAGCGCCGGTGTGGCCACAGGCCAACGCAGCGTCACATTAGGAGTGTCAGTGTCGGTCACAGGGGATATTTTCAAATTATAGATAGCGTCATCCACGCCAATAAGATCATCAATTATATCGGAGGTGATGTAATTGTCTCCGGTCCACGGCGAGGACAGTTCCTCCATACTCATATCGAGTTTGGCCATAGCTCCGGCAGTGAAATCACGCCATCCTTTCGCAAGAATGTCCTTTCCGTCTTTCGAGGCCTTAGGGGCATAATAAAGATAAGTAACCTCCTTAGGGAAGAGTTCCGACGCTTGCCGAGAGTTGACGGGGGCGTTAAGGGTATATTGAGCCTCGACCCAACACTCGTGGATCTCAATCCTGTAGCCCATAATCTCGAAATTGCTGAATTGGTCAATCATCATGTTATAGTCATCACTGAGGAACGCCTTGGCGGTCCCCTCTTCAACCGGGGCCTCCAGCGACACGACATCGCCTGTCTTGGAGTCCACGAACACGTGATTCTTGCGACCGGCTGAACCGCCGATAACATATTGAGGATTAGGCCATACGGGCCATAGAGGCTTACGGAGTGTGACATAGCGTGTGTTAAGGCCATCACCAGCGGCAGCCTCAGGATCTTTCTGCGCTCTCTTGATGGCCTCCTCAAGGGTAATCTGAAGTCCCTGCAACTCGGACTCGGGAATCTTCATATCCCCGGTCCAAGGAGTGTCCACCGAATAATGGTTCATCTCGGTCTTCCCTGTCGTGAAATCGTGATCAAGAATGAATAGCTCACTAAATCCCTCGATCCAGGTGTAGCAGATCAACTCGAGGGACTCCGGCTTTATGTTTTCTGCGGAAGTCGTTGATATTTCGTTATTCAGGACAAACCTGGCTTCAACGAAATTATTCTTAGCATCGGGAAAAGCCTTCACGAGAGCTTTATAGTCTTCCATCATGACATCGAAGCTCGTCGGCACCTTCACAGGAGGATGCTTATCCTTGTGGCAGGAGACCGCAATCAGCGCGAGGCAAATCGCGAGAGACAGACATAAGATTCGTTTCATAACCAAGTGCCGTTTTATAACCAAGTGTACTAAGTGTTTTCTTGTGACAAGTGCCACTTCAATTGAGACTGCAATTTATACAGTTTCGGCGATTTGACCAAATCTTTCGATCCCTGAGCCCTCCCCGGTTGGTGAACTTGTCGAACCACCCTGAACCTGCCGAAGGGCCGGGAGCAGCGGCTAGGCAGCACGAACAACTTGCGATGTGATGCATGGTACGGTTTACCGTGCACATCTATTTAACTACTTGTAAATTTGAGACTTACAGAAAACACAAACGTGTCGTCCGGTGTTGTCTGGTAGCTAATATTCAATTAGTAAAGCTATGTCCAAAACACGCTGGCTATGTTCAGTCTTCAGCTGAGGCCTCAGGCCCAAATTGGGACCTGTGGCACCAGCCGTGGTGCCACAGAGGCCGTTTCAGCACCATTATTGGGACCTGTGGCACCAGCCGTGGTGCCACAGAGACCGTTTCAGCACCATTACTGGGACCTGTGGCACCAGCTGTGGTGCCACAGAGACCGTTTCAGCACCATTATTGGGACCTGTGGCACCAGCCGTGGTGCCACAGGCACGAGCGAATGATGTTTAATCAGACAGGCGCACGAAAAGCCGTGTCGGGACGAGTTGAAATGGACAGGCGCCCGAAGTCGCTCCAGCCACCCTGCATCTTGCCGTCGTGGCAGTCCTTGATGAAAGTCCGCAAGGTTCTTTGGGCATATTCACTCCTGTCCGTGTGCTCGTAATGCTGGATGCGATCGACCTTGATGCGCCGGTAGTTCTCCGGGAACGAGAGGTAGTTCTTCCAGGCCCGCGGATCCGCCTTGATCGCATCGAGCACCCAATCCTCGAACACGAATTTGGCCGGATCCAGGTCAGGCGCCACCGCCAGCCCGGCGGGAGTCATCTCCCCCAGCCTGACCAATCGCCGGCACCGCTCCAAGTTCTGTTCGCACCAGTTGCTCCTCTTCCGGCGAGGCGTGAAATGCTGTATGGCCTTTCCCTCGTCGATCCTCTTCATCGTGCTGTCGATCCACCCGAAGCACAGCGCCACCTCCACAGCGTCCACATAGCGGATCACCCCCGGGCAGTCCGCAGCCGCACGGTTGACCCGTATCCAGAAGTCGCTGACACTCTGATGGTTATCCAAATACCACCGGTACAATTCCTCCCGACTGGATATAGGAAGTATGAGAGTCACATCCATAAAAGAAGCAGATCTTTGAACCTTTTGAACAAAGGTAAGAAAATGATTGTAGAAATATATTCACGTAATAATGCTATATTTATGAGAAATTCCGCGATAATGAGAAAGCACTGGATTGATAACCTCCGTTGGGTGACCGTTCTATTGGTCTTGCTCTACCACGTGATATATTTCTACAACAACAAGGGTATCTTCGGAGGGATCGGCGGTTTCGGCGACGGCCCGCAGTACCAAGATGTCGTGATGTACATCATATATCCCTGGTTCATGCCCTTGCTATTTCTGCTAGCAGGCATAAGCGCCCGCTACGCCCTTGAGAAGCACTCCGCCAAGGAATGGTTCGGGGCTCGCACACGTAAACTGCTGGTACCTGGGACGATAGGCCTTCTTGTGTTCCACTGGATGGTGGGATATTTCAATACAACCGTAGCCGCCAGGGATGGAGTGTTCACCGGAGTCCCGGTGATTGGCAGGTACTTTATCTGCGCTTTCAGCGGCATTGGACCACTCTGGTTCATTCAACTGCTGTGGCTCCTCTGCGCCGTGCTGCTCTTGATCCGCGCGCTTGACCGCGAAGACAAGTTCTGGAACTGGTGCGGAAAAGCCGGCATTGTCACGATAATCCTGTTGGGCGTCCTTTTCTGGGCCGGAGAAAAAACCTTGATCCGTAATCCCCGCCCGGAGAGTCTTGACGGCCTTCTCAACCTCTACAAACCACTATTCTACCTGATTCCATTCCTTCTTGGCTATTTCGTGTTCTCCCACGACGAGACGCAGGAAAAACTCAAGAACGCCTGGATTCCCCTCCTGGCCTGCGCTGTCATTTCCGGGGGCATACTCATCGGCACCACCTTCGGTCAGAACAACACTTCCCCGGAATATCTCGGCAGCCCTCTCAACTGCCTCTACGGGTGGCTCGCCTGCCTCGCCATGATGGGTTGGTTCCAGGCCAAATTCGACCGCACAGGAAACTTCGCAAGCTATATGACCCGTTCAAGTTACGGAATATATATAGTTCACTATCTGGTAATTGCCTCTTTAGGCTATATGATTAGACAATACACCCAGCTGCCCCCTTGGGCCATGTACGCCATCCTCACAATAGCAGTCTTCACACTCTCCCCCCTCATCTACGAAACCCTCCGCCGAATCCCCTTCGTCCGATGGGCCGTGCTGGGGGAAAGGAAATGCAAATAAATCACACCCTTATGCCACTATCACATTCCCAACGAATCAGAATATTCAATTCCACCCTGGCGGCTATTCGTCAGGGTTGGTACCTCTCCCCTTCCGGCCAGAAGGTGAAACTACCTGCGATTCAAGAGGTTATGTCCGCCGCAAGAATGTATTCCCAGCCGGCGCAGATGATTACCACGCCCAGTGGCAGTGCGGCACCCGCCTCGCCTATCCGAACCGAGGTGCGGGTGGAGGACAGCGACTGCGTGCTGGCGGCCAAGCGGCTCATCGACGAGGGGTACAATCCAGCGATGCTGAATCTGGCCGACCTCTATGTACCGGGCGGCCTTGTGGAGCATGGCTCCGGAGCGCAGGAGGAAAACCTGTGTCGCCGCAGCAACCTCATCCTCTCGCTCTACCAGTTCTCGAGGGACAGAATCCGGCAATATCCCGACCTCGGCCTCGCGCCGAACGAGGAGCAGTATCCGATGGACGAGCAGTTCGGGGGAATATACAGCGGCATCGTCACTTTCTTCCGCGGCCCCGAATCGGACGGCTATCCGTTCGAGGACGTAACCTACAATATTCCAGTGATTTCCGTGGCGGCCATCAGCGGTCCACGCATCGGCAGGGACGGCCTGATGTTCCCCGAGGAGACGGCCCGCACCTTGGACAAGATGCGCACGATCTTCCGGATCGGAAAGGACA
>OMQO01000152.1 GCA_900313275.1 uncultured Bacteroidales bacterium | reverse complement strand
GACTATGACATGAAGGGCAGGACTTATCGCTACTTCACAGGTACCCCGCTTTACGCTTTCGGACATGGCTTGAGCTATAGCAATTTCAAGTATGGCCGTCCTAAGGTGAAGACTCTATCTGACGGAAGCAAGGTCGTGATGGTCAAAGTCAAGAACCGCAGCCGCAGGGATGGTGATGAGATTGTCCAGCTTTATGTCAGCCGTCCTGACGATGTCGATGGCCCTATCAAGGCTCTTAGAGGCGTTCAGAGGGTGTCTGTTCCGGCTCGTCGTTCGGTCAGGGTCTCTATTCCTCTGACTGAGGAAACCTTCAATTGGTGGGATCCCGAGGCTGGCAGGGTGGTCTATCGTACCGGCGCTTATGTTCTTCATGTGGGAGGCTCTTCCGCCGATAAGGCCCAGAAGAACGTCAAGGTTATAATTTAGAGGTCTTTTTATATATATTACAACGAAGTCTTGTAGGTATAAAAATTTATACCTACCTTTGTTGTTAATTGTACTTAATTTAAACTTGCTATGCCTACCATCATTTATTTGTTTGGCCTTCGTTTTTTCTTTTATTCCGAAGAGCACTTGCCTATCCATGTCCATGTCCAAAATGGTGACGGAAGAGCTAAGATTATCGTTTCGAATCTGGAAGTAGTTGAGAATAATGGAATTAAACCGAAAGACATAAAAAAGGCCATAACGATTGTTGAAGAGTATCGGGAAGATATCATCAAAGCATGGAATGAGTACTTTGATGAATAAGGATATGAAAGCGACTATTTCAAAAGTGTGGTTTAAGGATGGACGAATATTTGTCCAGACAGAAGACGGGGAGACGCTCAGCCGTCCACTTGAAGCGTTCCCTGTATTGTTAGAGGCTACTTCCGAACAGAGAAATCACTTTGTAATTGGTCTTTATGGCGACGACATCCGGTGGGAGGAACTGGATGAGGACATACATATCAGTAGTTTTCTTGAAGAATCTGAGCCTGATCCAACAAATGAGATAGCGGTTATCTTCCGATGTTTTCCACAGCTGAATGTGTCGGAGATGGCTCGGACTATAGGAATCAATAAGAGCCTATTGTCAAGATATATTTATGGCATTAAAAAGCCTTCTGAGGCACGCAAGAAACAGATATTAGACGCCATCCGGCAACTCGGTCGGGAAATGGCCTCATACCCGGATTGAGAATATGAAAAAGTCTTTAACCTGACGTGCGTGAGAGTGCCAGGGTTTATGTGAACGGGACATTCGCCGGTTGCGCCTGGGCTGTGCCATTCACTTTGGACTGCGGGAAACTCTTCCACCCTGGAACGAATGAGATTAAGATCGAGGTCACAAACCTGCCGGCTAACCGGATAGCGGACATGGATCGTCGTGGAGTTCCATGGAGGAAGTTCCTCGACATCAATTTCGTTGACATCCGTTATCAGAACACGTCTTATGCGGGATGGGAGAGCGTGCCTTCCGGACTTGCCGGCAAGGTCGTCCTGCGCTTAACGGATAACCTTCAATAATTCTTTTTCTGTTTTTTATCATCAATTATCTGTTTTTTATGATTATTACCGTTTAGTCCGGCTATCTTAGCCGAAACTAAATGGTTCTATTATGAAAAACTCAAATCCTACATTCTCCGCATCATCGGAGGCCACATCACGTTACGCCAACGTTCTCCTGGACTACTGGTTTAAAAGATCCTTCGGTTCCGAGTCCGGAAAGAGGCTTATGATTCTGACTCTTCGTGAGATCCTCCCTGAGGCTGACATCAGTGACATCACCTACGGCAACAAGGAGCATCCGAACCCATTCCCCGGCAGCCATGGTGTGATCTTCGACATCGAGTGTACCTCGGGCGACGGGTCAAGGTTCATCGTCGAGGTCCAGCTGGCCAGGCAGGCCTGGTTCATGGAACGGGCGCTCTTCTATTCATCATTCGCTATTCAGGAGCAGGTACTGCGTGGGCAGGACTCCTACGAGTTCATGCCGGTGTATTTCATCGCGCTGATGGACTTCGAGTTTCACCCGGGGAATGACGGCCGGTTCGTATACAGGTATAACTTGCTGGATGTCAAGACTGGGGAGCTTATGACTGATCGGATCAGCTACACCTTTCTTGAACTGCCCAAGGTGCGGTCGATAACCGAGGGGTCCTCGAATCTCGAGAAACTCTGCTATGCGTTACACAATATGACGGTCCTCAAGAACCGCCCTCCGGAGATGGCTTCAGAGATCTTCGAGCTGTTGTTTAGTTCAGCGGAAATAGCTAAATTCGCACCAGAGGAGAAGATCAAATACGAGTACGATATGACAACAGAGCGAGACATAAGGAACCAGATTGCCTACAGCCGTGAGGAAGGCCTTGCCGAAGGCTTGGAGAAAGGCAGGGCTGAAGGTCTGGAAAAAGGCCTGGAAAAAGGTCGGGAAGAAGGACGAGTTGAAGGGAAAGCTGAAGGGAAAGCTGAAGAGAGGCGTCATATTATAAAGAAGCTAAAGGAGAAAGGTTTTTCTGATGAAGAGGTGGCTTCCATCCTGGAATAAGACCTTTGGTTTTTTTTTCTCACTTCTTGGGGCTTGATAATAATACTTCAGCATATGCGAGGCAATTATTTGTTATTCTTTGCGTTGTCCGTTTTGTTCGTCGCTTGCTCCGGTGGGGAGATCAATTCTTTGGATAGCAATATTCCGATCACCCCGGCATGGGCGTTGGGTCATATCGTATGGGAGGATGAGTTCAACACACGGGATGCGATGAACCGTTTGGTTGACGGTTACCTTGAGAGGGATATCCCTGTTGATGGTGTCATCATCGACAGTCCTTGGGCGACAAGTTATAATAGTTTCACATGGGACACTAACCGTTATCCAGAGCCCCAGACGATGACTTCTGAGCTTCTGTCCAAGGGCGTTCATTCAATCCTTTGGTTGACAGGCTGCGTCAACACCGTCAGCGTTGACTGTCCTGTGAATAAGAGTTCCAATTACGATGAGGCGATCTCAAACGGGTTCGCTGTAAATGGCGGTAATCCCTACAACTGGTGGAAAGGAACCGGCGTCCATATTGATTTCACGAATCCTGAAGCCATTCAGTGGTGGTATTCCCAACTTGACAAGGTTATGTCAGGCGGGGTGTACGGGTTCAAGGTAGACCAAGGGGAATTGAGTATACCGGAGCCTGTCGAAACCAGCATTGGGGAAATGTCCAACAAGGAATACCGGCATTTCTATTATGATGCTATGTATGACTATGTTAATAGCCGTTGTCCAGGCACGGGAGTGATTCTGGCCAGACCATATTCATTCCAAGGAGATAGCGATAACTCCAGTAAAAACAAGCTCTCACTTGGCTGGTGCGGCGACTTTACTGGGGAATGGCAAGGACTTAAGGATCAGATCCGGAACATCTACATCTCTGCGGACCATGGTTACGGCGCTGTCGGGACAGAGGTCGGTGGCTTTACCGGTGCGGCTCCCGGCAAGGAACAGCTGATAAGGTATTCGCAGTTCGCCGCCCTAACCGCCGGCATGGTTAACGGAGGTGCTAACAAACCGTTTGAGAATCATCTCGCTTGGTGGCACGGAGAGGATGCCGGGAAGATCTACCGCGACGTGGTCCTTCTCCACAAGAAACTCGTTCCATACATATTCTCGACAATTGTTGACGCTCATCTGAATGGCGGCACTCTTCTCCGCGATGTCGATTTCGAGCAGGAGAGCCACCGTCTGGGCCCTGATCTTTTCACAAAGGCGATAACCAGTGATGAATCGAAGGTCTCTTTCACCCTTCCTTCTGGTGATGATTGGATTGATTGGGTTTCTGGGGAGCGCCATGTGGGTGGCACGGTTGTCGGGATGGAATATGCCTTGGAAGTGTTCCCGCTTTTCGTCAGGGCCGGGGCTGTTATTCCACTTGACGAGGGCGATCATTTTGATATACTGATAGTTCCGGGGAATGATCCTGTCGATGTGACTCTTCATCTTCCTGATGGAGAGGGAATCTCATACAAAGATTGCAGGGTGCGGTATAATCCATCGAACGGGAAATCCAAAATCTCAGGCGAAGTTTCCAAACCTTGCCAAATAACGGTGAAATAGCGAATTGTACTGACCATCTAATACGAGCCGATATGAGATCTTCTGTTTTGTCTATATTAGCGGCATTGTCGCTCCCTCTATCCCTTCCTGCCCAGAGCGTGTTCCTTGAGGCGGAAGGTTTTTCCAATCTGGGGGGCTGGACGAATGACAACCAAAGCATGATGCGGATGGGGTCGCCCTATCTTATCGCCCATGGTTTGGGACGGCCTGTAGCTGATGCTCAGACAAGTTTCGACGCCCCTTCCGGAGGGGCCTATCACCTTTGGGCGCGTACCCGCGATTGGACAAAGAGCTGGGGCAGGACTGAAAGCCCTGGACGGTTCCAAGTAATAGTCAACGGGAAGCCAGCAGAGGCTGTTTTCGGCACAGAATCAGAGGAATGGGCATGGCAAGACGGCGGTGTGGTCGAGCTGGCCAAAGGCGAGAACCAGATCGCGCTTCACGACCTGACTGGCTTCGAGGGGCGTTGCGACGCTATCTATCTTACCAAAGATATTGATGCGCCAGCTCCGGAGCCTGATGCCGCTTTCAGAAGGAAGGCCCTGGGAATCAGGAAGCCTATGAAAGCCGGCAAATATGACTTTGTGGTTGTTGGAGGCGGAATCGCTGGAATATGCGCTGCCATCACTGCCGCCCGACTCGGCTGCAAGGTCGCCCTGGTGCAAAACCGTCCGGTTCTTGGAGGGAACAACTCATCGGAGATCAGGGTCGGCTTGTCCGGGCTCATTTACAAGGAACCGTACCCTCATCTCGGCCGTCTGATGGACGAGATTGGGGGAATAGGGCATTGGACTAATCACGAGGCCAGACAAAACCCTGACACCCCAAGGAGCAAGCATATATTGGATGTTTTGAAGAAGCATCCTGAAAAAATGATTCATAACGCCGGCCCGGCCTCCAACTATGAGGATGACAAAAAGTTGGAAGCTGTTCTGAATGAGCCGAATATCGCATTATTCCTGAGCAAGCAGGCCATTTCCGCGAAGACCCGTGGCGGAAAAATCCGCTCGGTGGTCGCCAAGGACATATTCACAAGCGAGGAGATTGTCCTTAAGGGGCGTTTGTTCGCCGACTGCACCGGTGATGCCAACCTTGGTTTCATGGCCGGTGCGGACTATCGGATGGGGCGTGAGAGCAAGGCGGAGACCGGCGAGACGCAGGCACCTGACGAGGCGGATATGTTGACTATGGGCACTTCGGTACAGTGGTTCGCTTCGGACAACTCAGGGACCGGCCCTTCGACAGGCTCAGGGACCGGATTCCCCGAGTGCCCTTGGGCGAT
>OMQO01000051.1 GCA_900313275.1 uncultured Bacteroidales bacterium | reverse complement strand
AACGTGTACGGTCTGCCCTGCGTGGTGGCCATCAACCGTTTCCCCACCGATACGGATGCGGAGATTGACTTTATCAACTCGACAAAGGCCCGGCTCCTGCTTGAACCGGCGATCGCAAAAGAAGCAGCGAAAAACGCAACGCCTGAGGATATTGCCGCCCTGAAGGCTGGCCTGTACAATTTCACCGTTCAGGCTGTCCCTTCTGATATTGACATATATTACCAGAAATCAGAGGTCGGCGCTGCCGCTATCGCCATCCAGCCTAAGGGCGGTGAGGAAGGTGTCGAGGTCGTTAAGACCTGGGACTTCTCCGCTGCGGATTGGCAGGAGCAGTTCGCCTCCTTGGGCGCTTCCAACACTGATATCACCGATTGGAACCTCACCTATGACGACTTGACATTCATCTCGACGGCCAAGTCGAAGTACAACACCACTTTCATCCAAGCCGGAGGAAAAGGCTCCGCTGAGGACAGGGTGTTCAAGTTCACCGCTCCCAGCCAGGGAACATTGAAAGTGTGGGCCTCTAACACTGGAAATAATGAGGATCTGACCCGCCTTGTGGCCGTTCAGGTCGGGGATGACGTTCAGACCCAGCCTGGCGGATACGCCTCTGGTGACGGTGCTGTTGAGCTTGAGTTCAGCGTGGCCGCAGGTGATGTGCTTGTCTATCCTTCCGGAAACGGGCTGCGTTTCTACAAGATGGAGTTCACTTACACTTCAGCCGGTTCCGCCGTGGAATATGACTGGGATTTCTCCGCTGCTGATTGGCAGGAGCAATTCGCCGCTCTTGGCGCTTTGAACACTGATATCACCGATTGGAATCTTACTTATGACGGATTGACATTCGTTTCGACGGCAAAGTCAAAGTACAACACCACCTTCATCCAGGCCGGAGGAAAAGGTTCCGCCGAGGACAGGGTGTTCAAGTTTACCGCTCCTGGCCAGGGAACCTTGAAAGTCTGGGCTTCCAACACCGGAAACAACGAGGATCTGACCCGTCTGGTGGCCGTTCAGGTCGGGGATGACGTTCAGACCCAGCCTGGCGGATACGCCACTGGCGACGGAGCCGTCGAGCTTGAGTTCAGCGTGGCCGCCGGAGAGGTTCTTATCTATCCCTCCGGCAACGGACTCCGTTTCTATCACATCTATTACACCAACAAGTAAGTGATTAAGAATATGTCATTTATCAACGACAGATTTATGCTCAGCAATGATACTTCCTACAAGTTGTATCACGAGCATGCGGCTAAAATGCCCATCATCGATTACCACTGCCACCTCGTGCCGCAGCAGATCGCCGAAAACATCCAGTTCAGGGACATCACTCAGCTCTGGCTGGTGGACGGTCACTACGGCGACCACTACAAGTGGCGTGCGATGAGGGCCAACGGTGTCTCGGAAGAATATCTCACAGGAGGAACAAAATCCTCCTGGGAGACTTTCGAGAAGTGGGCTGAGACTGTCCCTTACACAATGAGGAACCCTCTCTACCACTGGACCCATCTCGAGCTCAGCCGAGTGTTCGGCATTGACAAGCTTCTCAACCCATCGACCGCAAGGGAGATTTTCGAGGAGTGCAACGCCAAGCTCGCCACAGAGGAGTTCCGCGGCCAGGCGCTTATCCGCAAGTTCGGAGTTGAGGTAGTCTGCACCACAGACGACCCAGCTGACGACCTTCACTGGCACAAGATGATCGCTGAGCATCCGTTCGGAACCAAGGTCATTCCCGCATGGAGACCCGACAAGGCTATGGCTATTGAGGATCCGAAATCATATAAGGAATATCTCAAAAAGCTCGGAGAAGCGGCCGGAAAGGAGATAGACTCTTACACCGACCTTATCGAGGCTCTCAAGATTCGCCACGACTTCTTCGCTTCAATGGGCTGCAAGCTGTCAGACCATGGCCTGGAGACCTTCTACGGGGCCGACTACACCCAGTTGGAGATAGAGTTCATATTCAAGAAAGCCCTTCTTGGAAAAGCACCTGGACCGAAAGAACTCGAGAAATTCCGCAGCGCCTTCCTGCACGATATGGCAGTCATGGACGCCGAGGCCGGATGGACCCAGCAGTTCCACGTCGGAGCCATCAGGAACAATAACACCAAGATGTTCAATCTTGTCGGTGTCGACACCGGTTACGATGCCATCCACGACCTTCCTATGGCTGTGGCTGGACATCGCTTCCTCGACCGTCTCGCCGCGGAAGACAAGCTCGCCAAGACCATTCTTTATTGCCTCAACCCCAAGGACAACGCTGTCATGATGACAATGGCTTACACCTTCAACGATGGCACCGTTCCCGGGAAGATGCAGTTTGGATCCGGTTGGTGGTTCCTCGATCAGGAAAAGGGAATGAGAAGACAGCTCGACTCTCTCTCTGCCCTCGGTCTTCTGAGCCGTTTCGTGGGAATGCTCACGGACTCCCGCAGCTTCATAAGCTATCCTCGCCATGAATACTTCCGCCGCATCCTCTGCGATGTGCTCGGGAAGGACGTGGAGAGCGGAAGGCTGCCCGCGTCCGAGATTGACTTCATCGGCAAGATGGTGGAGGATATCAGCTACAACAACGCCAAAAACTACTTTAACTTTTAATTGATGGACTACATAAGAATAAATCCGGCGGACAATGTGGCCGTCGCCCTCGCTGACCTTAAAGCCGGGACCCTGGTTGAGGGAATAACCCTCAAAACGGACATACCGCAAGGGCACAAGATCACCCTTAGACCATTGAAGGAAGGCGATGATGTGATCAAATACGGATATCCTATAGGCCATGTCACACGCTCGGTGGAAGCCGGGGAATGGATTGACCATAACTGTGTCAAAACCAACCTGGAGGGTCTGCTGGACTATTCTTATGATCCCGCCAAGGTGGAAATCGCTCCCGCGGAGGTCAAAAGGACCTTCCGCGGGTTCCGCCGCGGCGACGGGAGAGTCGGCATCCGTAACCAGATATGGGTCATCCCTACCGTGGGCTGCGTGAATGGAGTCTGCCAGGAGATTGTCCGTCGTTTCAATGACCCTTCGACAATGCTCGGGGACCGGTTGGTGACAGACGTGGAATCTTCCGTCGATGCCGTAATCGCTTTCCCGCACAACTACGGCTGTTCCCAGCTCGGAGACGACCATGAGAACACCCGTCGCATCCTGGCCGACATGATCCACCATCCTAATGCGGGTGGAGTCCTTGTGGTCAGTCTTGGCTGTGAGAACAACCAGCTGGAAGCCTTCAAGGATCTCGTCGGTCCTGTCGATCCCGCAAGAGTCAAGATGTTCAAGACCCAGGAAGTGGAGGATGAGGTTGAATACGGTCTCGCTCTTTTGAAGGATATTTATTCCGTCTGCTCCAAGGATGAGCGTACGGAAGTACCTGTGAGTGAGCTAAAAGTGGGACTTAAGTGCGGAGGCTCGGACGGTCTTTCAGGAATCACAGCCAATCCTCTATTGGGCGTATTCTCAGACTGGATTGTTTCCCAGGGAGGCACTACGGTGCTTACCGAAGTTCCGGAAATGTTCGGAGCGGAGACTATTCTCATGAACCGCTGCCAAGACGAGGAGACCTTCAGCAAGACCGTCAACCTCATCAACGATTTCAAGGCTTATTTCATTAAGAATAACCAGCCTGTCTATGAGAATCCCTCTCCCGGCAACAAAGCCGGAGGAATATCCACCCTTGAGGAAAAGTCGCTCGGCTGCACACAAAAGTGCGGCAAAAGCATAGTCCGGGGAGTTCTCGGCTATGGTGACAGGCTCTCTGTCAAGGGTCTTAACCTTCTAAGCGCCCCTGGCAACGACCTTGTGGCCTCGACCGCCTTGGCGGCCGCGGGTTGCCAGATTGTCCTGTTCACCACAGGGCGCGGCACCCCTTTCGGGACTTTCGTGCCTACTATGAAAATCTCTACAAACACAAGACTTTACGAACATAAAAAAGGATGGATAGACTTCAATGCCGGAGTCCTGGCGCAAGGCGGGACAATGGACGAGGTCTCATCAGCTTTCATAGAAAAGGTCCTCTCCGTTGCCGGTGGGGAGACCGTCCAAAGCGAGAAAAGCGGCTTCCGCGAAATCGCCATATTCAAGTCCGGCGTGACATTATGAGAATATTTTAATATCTTTATAAATCGCAAATGGAAAGGTTATCAAGGAAAACGGCCCCAGGGGCCAAGACCTACACAGAAAAGGTCATCCAATTCGGAGAAGGCAACTTCCTCCGCGCGTTCATCGAGTGGATCATCTGGAAAACGAACCAGAAGACCGATTTTGACGCTTCGGTTGTCATAGTCCAGCCTATTGACAGGGGTATGGTTGACATGCTCAACGAGCAAGATTGCCTCTATCACCTTAATCTTCAGGGACTTGACAAAGGTCAGCCCGTGGATAGTGTGGACATGATCGACGTGGTCAGCAGGGGCATCAATCCCTATCGCGACTTCGATGAATACATGAAGCTGGCCGAGCAGCCCCAGATGAGGTTCATTATCTCAAACACTACTGAGGCCGGTATCGCCTTTGATCCTGACTGCAAGCTCTCCGACAAACCAGCCCTTTCTTATCCCGGAAAGCTTACCCAACTCCTCTATCATAGATTCGAGTATTTTAAGGGCGATATGAGCAAAGGCTTCATAATCTTCCCTTGCGAGCTTATATTCGAGAACGGCAAGCACCTTAAAGAGTGCATCCGCCAGTACATTGACCTTTGGAACCTTGGAGAGGATTTCCGTAATTGGTTTGAGAACGCCTGCGGAGTCTATAGCACTCTCGTTGATAGGATTGTCCCCGGCTATCCGAGAGACACCGCCCCTCAGCTTTGCGAAAGAGTCGGTTATCAGGACAATATGCTGCCGACAAGGCCGGACTCAATGTGCTGTTCGTCCCTTCAGAGGCTCCTTACCACGAGCGCAAGGTCACATTGCTGAACGGCCCCCACACCGTTCTCTCCCCCGTCGGATATCTCAGCGGCCTTAACACGGTCAAGGAGTGCTGCGAGGACCCTGTGATCGGGAAATTCGTCCATAAGGTTATGTATGAGGAACTTCTGCCCACCTTGAACCTTCCCGAAAACGAGCTTCTTCAGTTCGCCGGCGATGTCATGGATCGCTTCCGCAACCCGTTTGTGAAGCATTTCGTGACGAGCATCATGCTCAACTCATTCCCAAAGTTCCGTACCCGCGACCTTCCTGGAATCAAGACCTATCTCGAGCGCAAGGGCGAACTTCCAGCCGGCCTGGTGCTTGGTCTCGCCGCCATCTGCACTTATTACAAGGGTGGGAAACGCGGCGACGACGACATCGTGCCCAACGACGATCCGAAGATCATGGATCTTTTGAAGGATCTTTGGGCCACAGGTGACGTGAGGCAGGTCGCTGAAGGCGTTCTCGGTGCCGAATTCATTTGGGACGAGAACCTCAACGAGATTCCTGGCCTCACTCGACTTCTGTCCAAGGCTTTGGCGCTCATCCAGATGGAAGGAATGCGCAAGGCTGTCGAATGCATAGTATAGACAATAATAGAGTTTTAAGATATGCCAAGAGTCATAACTTTCGGAGAGATAATGCTTAGACTCTCAACTCCGGGTTACCTCCGTTTCTCCCAGGCCAAGCAGTTCGACGCGACCTTCGGAGGCGGCGAAGCCAATGTGGCCGTCTCTCTCGCCAACTACGGGATAGATGTCCAGTTCGTCACCCGTTTCCCGGAAAACGACATAGCCAAGAGTTGCATCAGGGATCTGCATTCCTACGGAGTGGGAACTGATTTCTGCGTGTTCGGTGGAGATCGTCTCGGATTATATTTCCTCGAGACAGGAGCCGTCGCCCGCCCGAGCAAAGTGGTCTATGACAGGGCCCATTCCGCTATCTCGACCATCGAGACCGGAATGATTGATTGGGACAAGGTGTTCGAAGGTGCGGACTGGTTCCACTGGACAGGAATCACCCCCGCGCTCAGCCAGGGTGCCGCCGACGTGTGCCTTGAAGCCATCAAGGCAGCCAACCGCTTGGGAGTCACTGTCTCATGCGACCTCAACTACCGCAAAAACCTCTGGAAATACGGCAAGAAAGCCTCTGAGATAATGCCTGCTCTTGTGGAGGGTTGCGACATCATCCTCGGCAACGAGGAGGATGCTGATAAAGTCTTCGGAATCAAACCTGAAGGATTCGATGTGACCGCCACCGCGGGAACCATCGATCAAAAGAGGTTCCAGAGCGTTGGAGAGCAACTTATGGCTCGCTTCCCTAAGGCGAAGAAGGTTATCATCACCCTCCGCGGTTCCATCAACGCCAACCACAACACTTGGGGAGGCGTTCTGTGGGATGGGACAACGCTCTATCAGTCACCTCGTTACGACATCACCCACATCGTGGACCGGGTCGGTGGAGGAGACAGTTTCATGGGTGGATTGATCTATGGTCTTCTTACCTTCACCGGAGATGACCAGAAGGCTCTGAACTTCGCCGTGGCGGCCTCCTGCCTCAAGCACACGATCTTTGGAGACTACAACCAGGTCACAGTGGCCGAGGTAGAGAACCTTATGAAAGGCGACGGCTCCGGCCGGGTTTCCCGCTAAAACAAATTATTTATGGCAAAATACAGTAAGTTACAAGTCATTCAGACAATGAAGGAGACGGGAATGGTTCCGGTCTTCTACAATGCCGACCTTGAGACCTCCAAGAAAGTCCTTAAGGCATGTTACGATGGTGGCGTCAGGGCTTTTGAGTTCACCAACAGGGGCGATTTCGCCCAAGAGGTGTTCGGGGAACTCGTGAAATATGCCAACAAGGAACTTCCCGGAATGATTCTCGGAATCGGATCCGTGGTCGATCCTGGCACTGCCGCCATGTACATCCAGCTCGGAGCCAATTTCGTTGTCGGGCCTCTGTTCAACCCCGAGGTTGCCCCTGTCTGCAACCGCAGGCTCATCCCTTACTGCCCCGGCTGTGCAACTCCTTCAGAGATCGGAGCCGCCCAGCAGGCTGGATGCGATGTCTGCAAAGTATTCCCCGGGGATGTCCTCGGGCCTGCTTTCGTCAAGGGCATCAAAGCACCTATGCCATGGAGCCAGATTATGGTGACAGGTGGAGTCAAACCCACGAAGGAGAATCTTGAGGCTTGGTTCAAGGCCGGAGTCACCTGCGTCGGAATGGGATCGAACCTGTTCCCGAAAGAGGTGATAGCCGCGGGCGAATGGGAAAAAATATCCGAACTTTGCGCCGGAGCTTTGGAAATAATCAAATCACTGAGATAAAATGTCAACACAGAAAAAACTGATGACCGACTGGAGATGGTGGATTTGCAGCCTTCTCTTCGTGGCCACGACGGTCAACTACCTTGACCGCCAGGTGCTTTCGCTCACTTATGAGGAATTCATCAAGCCGGAGTTCCACTGGTCGGACGCCAACTACGGAACAATCACTTCTTTCTTTTCCATCTTCTACGCCATCGCCTGCTTGTTCGCCGGCAAGTTCGTGGATTGGATGGGGACCAAGAAGGGATATCTGATCGCCATCGGAGTGTGGTCCGCCGGTGCCGTCATGCACGCCGCTTGCGGCTGGGCATCCGCCCATATCGGTGGCTTCGAGTCTGTCGCCGCGATGAGAGCTGTTGAAGCCGGAAGCAACGCCGCGCTGGCTGTAGCCACAACTTCAGTCTATCTATTCCTGCTATGCCGTGGAATATTAGCCCTTGGAGAGGCAGGAAACTTCCCCGCCGCAATCAAGGTTACCGCTGAATATTTCCCCAAGAAGGACAGGGCTTTCGCCACTTCCATCTTCAATGCCGGAGCCTCAGTGGGCGCTCTCGCAGCCCCTCTTTGCATTCCGCCGCTCGCCAAGGCGCTCGGTTGGGAATGGGCATTCATCATCATCGGTGGACTGGGTTTCATCTGGATGTTCTTCTGGAACTTCATGTATGACAAGCCCGAAAAGAGCAAGCATGTCAACGAGGCGGAGTTGGAATATATCCACCAGGACGACGCCGAAGAGGCCGCTGAGAAAGCCGCTTTGGCTCAGGAAAAGTCCATTCCTTTTGTCCAAGCCTTCAAATACAGGCAGACCTGGTCATTCATTGTGGGCAAATTCCTGACTGATGGAGTCTGGTGGTTCTTCCTGTTCTGGGCACCGTCATATTTCAGCAACCAGTTCCATGCCCCGGCAACCTCGTTCAAGGGCCAGGCGCTGATATTCACTCTGTATCTGATAGTTACTGTTGTTTCAATCTTCGGAGGATATCTGCCGAAACTGTTTGTTGAGAAGAAGGGCATGCACCCGTATTCAGGGCGTATGCTTGCGATGTTGATCTTCGCTTTCTTCCCTCTCTGCGCCTTGTTCGCCCAGCCTTTGGGAGTTCATTTCAACTCTCCTTGGTGGCCGGCCGTTCTGATTGGTCTCGCCGCCGCAGGTCATCAGGCATGGTCAGCGAACATCTTCTCAACCGTCGGAGACATGTTCCCCAAGGGAGCGATCGCGACCATCACGGGAATCGGTGCCATGGCCGGAGGTGTCGGCTCGATGATCATCCAGAAAGTCGCCGGTAACCTGTTTACATACGCTGAGAACGCTGGAGCGGCTTTCCGCTTCCTTGGCTTCGAGGGTAAGCCAGCCGGTTATTTCATGGTGTTCTGCTTCTGCGGAATAGCCTACCTGCTCGCTTGGACGATAATGCGCATCCTCGTCCCCAAGTACAAGCCGGTCGAGCTGTAAAGTGTGATTCAAATCACGGTATTTTCAGATTCTTCAGTCGCTGTCGCTCCTTCAGAATGACAGCGACTGTAATTTTGTTATCATTTTATTAAAATGTTATCACTTTATTGTATCTTTGCGAAAACGATAACAATCAATGGAATCTGTCAACACAAAGGTGCAAACTGGGCTCCGGCTCGATCCGGAACTCTATAATCGCTTGAAAATGAAAGCAAAGCAACAGAAACGTTCCTTCAATAGTTATGTTGAGACACTTCTTGAGGCATCTGCTGGTGTCGATTACCCAACCCTGAGTAAAGGATTCAAGGTGTCCGATGAGATCCTGTCCCTTGGTAGCACTCTGCCCCATTATTCAGAAGAAGAAATCGCCGCGGATGAACGCCTGGCCTATTTGCTGTCAAAATGAGAGTATTCCTTGACACAAACATCCTTATCGACCTTCTGGATAATTCCAGGGAAGGGTTCATGAGCGCCGCCTTGATCTTTGAGGCGGCCAAAGAAGGACTTCTTGACGTCTGTCTCTCATCGCAGTCAATCACTGACTGTTCTTATATCGCCAGGAAAAAACCCTTGAATGTCTTTCAAGCGACAATAGGACGCATACTGCCCTTTATCGATGTGCTTCCTTTGACCAAATCAAATTTATCCAAAGCCGTTGCCAGCAACTGTCCCGACTTTGAAGACGCCGCTTTGATAGCCTGTGCCGAGGAGAATCTATGCGACATTATTATCACATCTAACACAAAGCATATCAAGCCTTTCACGACCCTCCTGGTCAATTCTCCGGAAGAGTTCGTCCAGCTGGTTAGCGGTTAAACTATATTTTCAGCTTAAGTCCCGCCTTGCCGAGAAGCCAGGCGGTGGCGATGCACAGCAACGAGAACAAAGCGCACTTGACGAGCCCGAAACCACCGGCGAGCCATGAGGGAACAGCCGGAGAGAAGGCGACCCAAAGGGCGTAATACAGATACGGCATCATATACACCGTGAGCGTGGCTGTTCCGGCGGGACTGATTGGCTTGAACCACCCGGTCCAGTCACGTCTCTCCAAGTAACGCAGCACAGTGTACAAAGCCACGGAAATAGCTGACACATAGAGGCACCATGGCAAAGTGCCGATGATTTTGGACGTGATCCAGAACTGATGCGCTCCCCATCCCAGAAGAGCGAGCAGGACGGCGGCTCCAATGCCAGCCCAGACCCGGAACGAAACCGCTTTTTCAGACAATTTTTTATCGGCGAGGGTTGTCACCATTCCGCCGAGGACCATCAATGCGCAGGAACCGTTCCCCAGCTGTATCGCGCGGGCGAAATCAGCGATGAAGTTGCCTCCATCGATAAGCCGGCCACCATCTCTAAGACCGGTGGTGAGCATATTCAGAACACATACCGCAAGCCATAGCAGAGCTATAATCCATGGCTTTTTCCTTGACAACAACCAGGAGGTGGCGCAGAACAGATAAGCCCAGCCGATCAATCCGAGAATTCCCCACCATCCGGCACGGAAATAAGCTCCGTCCCCATTACGGAAAGTAACCGCCAGAAAGAGAAGAATCGCCATACCAGCGGCCTGCAACCATTTTTTAGGCTTGAACTCTTTCGGGTAGATGTTCCAAATCAAGAAGAAGCCAAGAACCATCAGAACCCAGTAGGAGCCTTTCCCGTAACCTCCTATAGGAGAGAAACTTCCCTCGGAATTGACTATGAACACGCCCATCAATAACAAAGCGAGTGTTCTTGAAAGGATATGCCCGAAAATCCCTTCGCCCGCCTGCCCTTTGGAAAACCGTCGCTCGATGGCATACGGGATGGACATACCGACAGAAAACAGAAACATAGGGAACACGATGTCCGCCAACCCCATTCCGTCTTGAGTCGCCTGTGTGTGCTCTATCCACCGCAGAACTCCGCCGACGGTCCACAGGTCGTTCACAAATACCATCAGGAACATCGTGAGCCCCCGGAGCATATCAATGGCGCCGTTGCGCCGGTCAAGAAAGGAATCCATTATAGCTCTTTTGAGGTGGCGAGGGCGATGCCACGGTTATTATCTTTGTCAACAGCGCAGTAGAAATGATATACCGTGCCCTTCCATTTGACCATGCATGGCTTGTGGGCGTAGCGGTTGTCAAATGGCTCCGAAGGCTTGATCAGCGGCTCTCCGGTCCAGTCGGTCCAATGAACAAGGTCATATGAGCAGGCGAAAGAGTCCCAGGCGTAATTTCTCGACTCATCCCAATTGAACCCGAAATAGAACATCACCCATAATTTGCCCATTCTCTGGACGTGGGCGTCGCCGGTGATGCCACGGTTCCCGTGCTCCAGGACGGGATCTGAGCCGAACCGTTTCCAGGACACCATATCGTCACTCACGGCCATCCCGATTCTCTCGGCATTGCCCAAGGCGTTGTAATACATAACGAAAGGATGCCCTGTGAGTTTCCAAGGGTCCCGAATAACGCTGTTCTTGTAAATCTTGACATTATCCCACCAGGAGGCGTCAGGATCATTAGGCGACAGAATAGGCGTATCCAGCCTGTCCCACTCGTGAGGTTCGGTCGGGGTCCCTGTCGTATAAGCCATTCCTGGAGACAGGACTCCGCTCTCATAGCCGGAAGCGTCTCCTCCAAGATAGCTCATCCAATACTTGCCGTCATATTTCTCCAACTCGTACGACCCACCCCATTTCGGGTCGACCAGAGCCAGATATCCGGCTTTCTGGTTGACATCCCAATCGGTGTCATCTGAATATGACATAATCCTGCCAAGTGTCTTCCATTCAAGTAGTTCCTCACTTTCAGCCAGCCAGGTCTCATACCCCCGGCCGTCGAAAATGATATAGACCATGTACCATTTCCCATCCTTGCGGAACACGCTGGGGCTGTCAGCTGCCAGCCCATCCCGTCCCGGAATGACAAGACCACGCTTGAAAGGAGTTTTGACCTCCTCGAACACCTTCTCCATCTCCTCCTGCGGGACGGTTTCGGGAAGTTCCTTGACGCAACCAACCGGGCAAATGAGCGCCGCGGCCATAGCAATATACACCATTATTCTATTCATAAACGCAAAACTACAAATAACGTCATTAATCACAAATACCTTTTAATGTGCTTTTCCGTTCGGGCATTTATACTATATTTGTGAAAACGATACTGTTAACAATATGCTCAACAAAAAACTTTTGCCGGTGATACTCATCATCGCGTTGCCGCTGTCAGCGGCGATGGCACAGGTAAAATCCGACACCAAGGATAAACCTACCGTTTACATGGTTTCCAACGCCCATTTCGACTCACAGTGGAGATGGACGGTTCAGACTTCCATCAACGAGTATGTGCGCAACACGCTCGTACAAAACTTCGCGCTGCTCGACGAATACCCCGACTACAAATTCAGTTTCGAGGGAGCAGTGAAATATGCTTGGGCGAAGGAGTACTATCCTGACCTTTTCGAAAAGCTCAAAGGATATGTGGCTTCCGGCCGATGGCATCTTTCCGGAGCATCCTGGGACGCCAATGACCCTAACATGCCTTCGATCGAGTCAGAAATCAGGAACATCCTCCTCGGACAGGAATTCTACATGAAAGAGTTCGGTAAGCTATCGACGGACATCATGCTCCCCGACTGCTTCGGATTCGGCTACCAGCTTCCTTCCGTCGCGGCGCATTGCGGACTTATCGGATTCGGCACACAAAAGCTCGGATGGAGATACCTTCCCTTCTTTGAGAACGGAATGAAGTTCCCGTTCTACTTCGGAGTCTGGAAGGGCCTCGACGGCGGGAAGCTGATGGCGGCGATGGATGGCGGCGGTTATAGCTGGAGTCCAAGAGAGCCTGTCACCGACCTTGATGAGTTCAAGACACGTCTTGAGAAGACGGCGGTTCCAGCGGCATACAGATACTTCGGAACCGGAGATACGGGCGGCTCCGGCACCCCCACAGGCGTAAGGTTCATAAACGACGCCGTACACAATCCGGGTCCCGACTACAACGTGAAATTCGCCACCTCAGACGAAATGTTCATGGACTTTCTATGGGACGAGAGGTTGCCTGAATATGAGGGTGAACTCTTGATGGACACCCATGCTACGGGCAACTATACTTCTAAGGTGGAGATGAAGAACCTCAACCGACGCAACGAGCGAATGCTCGGAGCGGCGGAAGGCATCTCCGCGATGAACGAGATCTACGGTGGCTTCGCATATCCTTCATACACAATCGACGAGGGCTGGAAGCGAGTTCTATGGCACCAGTTCCACGATGATCTGACCGGCACCAGCATTCCCGAATGCTACCAGTTCTCATACAATGACGAGTACATCAATCTTCGTCAGATGAACAGCCTTGTCGAGACGGGTGTCGCCGGCATGGGCTCAGTGATGAACACAGCGGTCAAGGGGACACCGGTCATCGTTTACAATCATGTGACCGCAGCAAACAAGGACATCGCCAGCATCAACATCGACCTGCCCGATAGATTTAAATCAGTTGATGTGTATGGTCCGGACGGCAAGAAGGTCAAGGCGCAGATTGTTTCCCGTGAGAACGGGCAAGCCACTGTCCTGTTCGCGGGCTCAGACCCTTCACTCAGTCTATCTGTCTATGACATAAGGCCTTCCGTCAAAGCTGAGGCCAAGAATCCCGTTCTCAAGGCTTCTGGAAGCACAATTGAGAACAGGATCTACCGTGTGACCCTCAATTCCGACGGTGACATCTCCTCCATCATCGATAAGAGATATGGAAAAGAACTCGTACGCCAGGGCGAGGCTTTCGGTTATGCCTTTTTCCCCGACAACAAATCTGACTCTTGGCCCGCTTGGGAGATCCTGAAAGAGGTCGTGGATCGGAAGCCCGAGAAAGTTGCGGACAACGTCAAAGTCAGCGTGGAGGAATGTGGAGCCCTGAGGGCCGTCCTCAAAGTTGAGAAGCAACACGCTGGCTCCACTTTCGTGCAGAGGATAATCCTCACCGATGGTGCCGCGGATGACCGCATCGACATTGTCAACACCGTGAACTGGGCCTCCAGAGCTTCACTTCTAAAGGCAAGCTTCCCTGTGGCATTTGACGCCCCGGAAGCCACATACGATCTCGGAATGGGCACTATCAAGCGCGGCAACAATGTCCCCACCGCATACGAAGTCATCGGTCAGCAGTGGGCTGACATGACCGCTTCGGACAACTCATACGGCGTGACCGTTATGAATGACTGCAAATATGGCTGGGACAAGCCAAACGACCACACCATTCGCCTCACCCTTATCCACACTCCGACAGCGTCCCGAGGCTATGGCGAGCAGGCCACCCAGGACTTCGGTGAGCACACCTTCACATACAGCATTGTCGGACATAAGGGCGCACTCGATCCCGCGGTTACCGACATAGCCGCAGATGCCCTCAATCAAGACAAGATGGCTTTCGTGGCGGAGAAGCATCCCGGCAAGCTCGGTAAGACTGTATCTCTTGTTTCTTCCACAAACCCTAACCTCCGCGTGAAAGCGTTCAAGAAGGCCCAGGACGGAGACGGCTACATAGTCCGTGTATATGAGCTTTCCGGTAACGGAGCAAAGGGACAGATCCTGTTCAGCGAGACACTGACCGGAGCCGAGGAGACCAATGGCATCGAGGCTCCCAAGGGTGCTGCTTCATTCGCGGGCAAGGCTTTGGACGTGGAATCGACCAAGTTCGCACTCAAGACTTTCCGTGTCCATTTCGCCGCTCCCGCGGCAAGGATCGCCACTCCGGAATTCCAGGAAGTCGAGCTTCCGTACAATATGGTCGCTATCACCAGCGACAACTTCCCCACAATGGGACGTATCGGTAGGGAGCGTGACTCTTTCGCCGCTGAAATCATACCTGACAACTTCTCATACAGAGGTATTCCTTTCAAGTTCGGAGAGCCCGACTACAACGATGCGGTGATGTGCGCTTCTCAGACCATCGCCGTACCGGAAGGCACCAAGAAGCTCCACCTGCTCGTCACATCATTTAAGATGCCAAGACGCAGGGGCGTGCCTCAAGAGAATGTGGAAGCACCATCCGACAAACCCGCGACCGCAAGTTTCAAGGTTGGTGACAATACGATAGTAAAGAGCGTTTCCAATTACACCGGCTTCTATGGAGTGTATGGATGGCCAGGGTATTACGAGTCGGTGCTAAGGACTGACGATGTCGCATACGTGGGCACGCACACTCACAACCCCAGCGTCAGGAACAAGGCATATGTGTTCTCATATCTGTACCTTGTTAGCATTCCCGTTGACGGAGCCAAGGAAGTCCAGCTACCGGAAGAGCGAAACATCCTCGTATTCTCAGCGACAGCTGAGAAGTAACCTACAGCCTGACTTTGTGAGTGCCGGGGGCGAGAGTCTTGCCTCCGGCTTCGCATGATGTACCCTCAGGGACAGTTATCTCAGCGTCAATTCTCTTACCCTTCTTAACAAGGGAGACTTCAATCCTGCCGTAATTGGTCTCGAAACCGGTCTTGAGCCACTTGAGGTCGCCCATCTGGGGTATGACCTCAAATTCCTGATAACCAGGTTTCAAGGCCTCGACTCCAGCCAATTGGCGAACCATGGAGATGACTCCGCCACCAGCCCAGGCGTGATTGCAGGTGCCTTCAAAGTTCCAGTGCTCCCACAGGGTCGTGCAGTTGTCCTTCATTATGGTCGGGCAAAGCTTACGCATCCTATCCAGGGCCATCTGTGGCTCGCCCATTGTGTAAAGGGCGTCAAGGACATAAGGGAACATGTAGGTCGTGGCGTTGTAACGCTCAGCGAAAACCTTTTTGAGCATGGGATATTTATCCGGACCGGCCACTCCGGAGATGACAGCCAGAGCCTGGACCCGATCGTCAGGAAGGTCCTCAAAGCCAGGGGTAATATAAGCGGCCCCGTTCCAGTAATTCGAGTTGAGCCTTTCCGCAATGTTTGCCATAATAACCTCATCTTCAGCGGCTTCCGCTTCCTTGCCAAGCACCTTGGCGAATTCGGCCTCGGCTTTAAGCGCAAGATAATACCAGAGATGCAACTGAGCCACACGGTCTTGGTGAGATCCGGCGTCTGGCCAGTCCCAACCACCTTTACGGTAAATGGGAAGTCCCTCTGAATCGAGCTGCCAGACTTCGTGAAGATACCGGTGTACAGCCGGATAGACATCCACCACAAATGAATAGTCTCCTGAATAGAAAGCATATCCCCTGAACCCGAACCAACCAATGGAGTTAAGAACCTGCATCGGAAGCTCCTTGAAATAGTTGGAACAAGGTATAGGAGCGTACATAACCCCGTCAGGCTTTTGCCAGCGGACCAGTTCCATTATACCCTTTCGGGCGAGCTTATCTGCCTTTCGGTCAAGCAGATAGAAAGCCTCGTTCAGTTCGTTGACCTCGTCGCCCCACCATTGGGCCCTCTCCCGGTCGGGACAGTCGTAGTAGGTGTCCCTCATGCAGACGTAAAGAGTTCTCTGGGCTTTCTGCCAATAATCATTGAGAACAGGGTCGGAACAAGAGAAAGACCCTGTGAACTCAGTGTCGTAACCCGTCTCACGGAACTTCACATCCAGGATTTTAACCTCAGGAGGAAACACATAATACATCTCTTCCCCGTTCATCCAACCGAAGCTCTCATATTCCTGGACACCATCCTTGGTGACATATTCAGCGCTGACACATTTCGCGTTGGAGATCATGTCATGGTCGGTGTGCATCGAGATCACCATTCCCTGTGGAGCCTCAACTTTGAACCACGGAGAAAAGTGTCCGTTGTACGGCAGCTTGCAATAAAGCGTGTCTCCGCTCTGCCGGGTTGAGAGATAGTCCTTAAGACCATAGTTCTTCCACTGGGGGATCGGCCTCTCCACCAGTTCTCCCATCGGAACGTCTCCGGGAAGGAAAGGAAGCTCGATTGACGATCCCAGCCACTCCGGCGCCTTACGGGGCACCGGTTTTTCTTCCGGTCTGGGAATAGGAGTCTGGAACCAATTGTAATCAAACAAGTTAGCGTCGTAGCGTATATTGCTCTCTGAGAGACGGTAATTTGTGATCGGGTGCGAGGCGGTACCGTATCCGTACTGGGCGGAACACTCCCAAGACTCATCGGAAAGAATCTCGATCTCCGG
>OMQO01000228.1 GCA_900313275.1 uncultured Bacteroidales bacterium | reverse complement strand
TTTAAATTCTTCAATATCCATTTGCCGAGGGATTCGCTTTGGGTTTTCTTATCTTCAGACTCTTCCATGGCTATTTGGCTCTTATGAATATTTGTACCGGGCAGCCCAACAAGTCGAAGTGGTCCCTCAACCTGTTCTCCAGAAACCT
This sequence comes from uncultured Bacteroidales bacterium, assembly GCA_900313275.1. Lineage (GTDB taxonomy): Bacteria > Bacteroidota > Bacteroidia > Bacteroidales > UBA932 > Cryptobacteroides. The sequence continues at coordinate 3,185 of OMQO01000228.1, read as the reverse complement.
CTTGTAAGGAGCTTTCACATACTGGGGCAAGTTGCAGAAGAAAGCGAAAGCCGGGAAACTGGTAGGCAGCTGGGTCACGTATTTGATTTTGACATATTTACCCTTCCATGCCGGAGGGGGATAATTCTCGATCTCCGGAAGCATGGCCTCATTGAGCCTGGCTGTCGGAATCCTGCGGGAGTAGTTCTCATGGACGTGGGCGGCGGCATCCAGGACATCCATGATCCTTTGTTTGTTTATAACAGATGTGAATATGATGGGAATGTCGTCAAAAGGAGCGATGCGGGCTCTGAGGGCCTTGTCATATTCCTTCATCGTGTTGCTGTCCTTAGTGACGGTGTCCCATTTGTTCACCACCAGCACACAACCTTTCCTGTTACGGACAATGAGGTTGAAAATGCTCATGTCCTGCGCCTCCATTCCGGCGTTGGCGTCGATCATCAAGATGCAGACATCGGCATGTTCAATGGCTCTTATCGCCCTCATGACGGAGTAGAACTCAAGATCTTCGTTGACTTTGTTCTTGCGCCTCATTCCGGCTGTGTCAACCAGCATGAAGTCGTGCCCGTACTTGTTGTAACGGGTCGAGATGGAATCCCTGGTGGTTCCGGCAACCGGAGTGACAATGTTCCTCTCCTCTCCCAAGAGCGCGTTGGTGAGGGAAGACTTTCCGACATTAGGCTTTCCAACTATCGCTATGTGAGGAAGTTCCGGATGGTCATCCTCAGCGACGGTGTCCTCAGGGAGAACCCTGATGATCTCATCCAGAAGGTCTCCTGTTCCGCTGCCGTTGGCCGCTGAGATACTCCAGACCTCACCAAGTCCAAGGCTGTAGAACTGGTAGGTGTCGTACATCTTATCTCCGGAGTCCACCTTGTTGACGCAAAGCACTACCGGCTTCCCGCTACGGCGGAGCAAATCCGCTATCTCAGCATCGTAGTCAGTTATTCCGGTGGCCGCTTCGACCATGAACAGAATCAGGTCCGCCTCTTCGATAGCGATCTCAACCTGTTTGCGGATGGCCTCCTCAAACACATCGTCGCTATTGCTGGTCCATCCTCCAGTGTCCACCACGGAGAATTCCTTGCCTTCCCACTCACATTTACCGTAGTGACGGTCGCGTGTCACTCCGGCGGTCTCATCCACTATCGCCTGACGCATTCCCACCAGACGGTTGAACAGGGTTGATTTGCCGACATTCGGCCTTCCCACAATCGCTACCAGACTCATATCGTTCAGTTTTTGTAAAACTCACAGCCTGTACAAGCATCTGTGTAACCCCTTGAGCAAGACTTGGTTCTCTCTTTCTCCTGCTCGTTCATACATTTGATTCCAAGCTCACGCATCTTCTCGTTCTTGCTTATCTCAGTCTCGGGGAACCGTCCTTTCACAATGATTCCAACGCACATCAAGGCGATGGCGATAGCGAGAATGAGTATGGCGGCGAGAAGTGTGCGCATGGAGTGGATCAGAAGATGAATTCAGTGCTGATAGGCTCGTAATTATAGACTTTATTGATGATCGAGGCGAATGTCGAGGTCATCGAGACCACCTTGATCTTTGATGTGTCAGCATCGGACCTCAGAGGAATAGTGTCGGTCACATAGACTTCCTTCAGTGAGGACGAATTGATCCTCTCATATGCCGGTCCTGAGAGGACGGGATGGGTTGCGCATGCCCTGACGCTCGCGGCACCTTTCTCCATTAGGAGATCGGCTGCTTTGGTAAGGGTCCCGGCGGTGTCGATCATGTCATCCACGATGACTATATTCTTGCCTTCAACCTCGCCGATGGCGGTCATCGAGCCGACGACATTGGCCCTCTCACGGGTCTTGTGGCAGATGATGACGGGGCAGGCCAGTTCCTTGGCATAGGCGTTTGCCCTCTTCGCGCCTCCCATGTCAGGAGCCGCGATAGCGAGATTCTCAAGGTTCAGGGACTTCAGATAAGGGATGAAGACCTTGCTGGCGTAGATGTGGTCAACCGGAAGGTCGAAGAATCCCTGGATCTGATCCGCGTGAAGGTCACAAGTCATTATCCTGTCCACTCCCGCGGCGGTGAGCAGGTTCGCGACAAGTTTGGCACCTATGGAGACTCTCGGTTTGTCCTTGCGGTCCTGGCGAGCCCATCCGAAGTAAGGTATGACGGCGATCACCTTGTCGGCGGAAGCTCTTTTAGCGGCATCAATGGTCAGAAGGAGTTCCATCAGGTTCTCTGTGGGCGGGAAGGTGGACTGAACGATGAATACCGTCGCGCCTCTAACGCTGTCAGTGAAAAAGGGTACGAACTCACCATCGCTGAATTGGGTAACCTCGGAGTTGCCGAGATGGTAGCTGTCCCCATCACGTTCCCCGATTTTGTTCAAGCTTTCGACAACCTTGCACGCGAAGTCTTTTGAGGCCCTGCATGCGAACAATTCCATTCTGTGCTCGATGTACATGATCTGTTATATATATTGTTGAATATAATCAAGAATCTCTTCCTTGCCGAGGCCGTTCTCGGCGCTGGACACAAACATCTGGGGAAGTTCCTCCCACTGCTCCGAAAGGATGGCCTTATTCCTTTCAATCTGGGCTTTGAGTACATTCGGTCCCATCTTGTCGCACTTTGTGAAGATGATGGCGAAGGGAATCCCATTCTCTCCGAGGCCGGAGATGAACTCCTGGTCAATCTTCTGGATGTCGTGCCTGGAATCCACAAGCACGAACAGGGTGACCATCTCCTCAGAGTTCCGAATGTAGTCGTTGATCATCTTCCTAAGTCCTTCCCGCTCTGTCTTTGAGATTTTGGCGAAGCCGTAACCTGGCAAATCGACCAAGTACCAGCTGTCGTTGATTATGAAATGGTTGATGAGTTTTGTCTTTCCGGGGGTGGATGAGGTTTTCGCGAGTTTGCTATTGCCGCAGAGCATGTTGATCAGTGATGATTTGCCGACATTCGAGCGTCCGATGAACGCGAATTCAGGAAGTTTGCGGCTGGGTTTATTCGCCGCTGTCACGCTGCTGCCCGCGAATTTTGCTTCGGAAATCCTCATGATGCAAAGATAGTGGATTTTTGTTAATTTTGTAAGAGACTTCTTAAGATTGAAGGATGGAAAAGGAATATATGGAGCTTGTCGATCTGGCCGCCTTGATTAAGGAGGGTGTGGAGGATGTCATCCCCGGCCGCGTGTGGGTGAGGGCAGA
>OMQO01000160.1 GCA_900313275.1 uncultured Bacteroidales bacterium | reverse complement strand
CTGTACCGCTGTTACATGTTCTTACCGTTCATCTGCGTGGTGGTGTACATCGCTTTAGGGCTCATGCATCCCCTCGCTGCCATCAGCCTTGTCGCGGCTATTCCGGCCTGGAAGAACCAGAAGCAGGCAGCGACATATCCCCAGAACGGCCTTGAGGCCATGAAAGGGTTGGACCAGGCGTCAGCTCAAATGCAACTCATTTTCTCAGGACTGTTGTCTATAGGGCTCATTGTGGCCGGACTGCTATGAGAAGGGACCGCATACACCTTGCTGTCGCGGTCGTGACAGCGGCTTTGCTGTGGTTCTTCATGTTCAGCCCATGGACGGGCGGATGGCCGAACTTCTGGATCGTGATGTCCTGCTCGGCGGTGATCCTGACCACCCTCGGGCTGTCCTTTACTCCTGACAGACAGCAACTTCTGAAGATCGAAAGACCTGCTCTCCAAATCCTGGCGGGAATAATCATCGCCATCGCCCTTTGGGGATTATTCTGGATCGGCGACAAAGTCTCAGCCTGGATGTTCGCTTTCGCCCGCCCGGAGGTGGATTCCGTCTATGCCATGAAATCCGGCCTTCCCGTGTGGTTGATCGCTGTTCTGCTTCTATGCCTGATCGGCCCGGCGGAAGAACTTTTCTGGCGGGGATATGTCCAAAGGACAATGGGCCGCATTCTGGGAGGCAAAAACCCTGAAGATAAAGCGTTTATCTTGACCGCGGTCATTTACGCCCTCGTCCACGTCTGGTCGTTTAACTTCATGCTGGTGATGGCAGCCCTTGTCGCCGGCCTTGTCTGGGGTCTCATCTACCGGCTCCGCCCGCAGGCCCTCCCCGCCCTCATCATCAGCCACGCCCTCTGGGACGCCCTCGTCTTCGTCCTGCTCCCTATATAAACAGGATCCTAGTCTTTGAGGCAGGATTCGCGATCTTGAATGAGTTGGGCTTTCAGGGCATCGAGGGAAGCGAAACGGCGCTCATCCCTTATCTTTCTCAGGAAAGTCACCTTGAGGTCAAGGCCGTAGATGTCCTCGTCGAAATCAAAAATGTTGGTCTCGACAGTACGGTCTCTTCCCGCATTGACCGTCGGGCGGGTCCCGATGTTGCACATCCCCTTGAACTTACGTCCAAGAGACTCAACCTCAACGGAATAGACTCCATTTCCGGGCAATAGTTTCAACGGCTCGTAGAGCCACATATTGGCGGTCGGGAAACCGATTGTCCTCCCAAGCCGGTTCCCAGCCACCACGACTCCAAAAAGAGAATACTTATAGCCAAGCATGGCAGCGGCTCCTTCAACATCCCCGGAGGCGACCGCCTCGCGGATCTTTGTGGAACTGACAACAATCCCTTTGGGAGAAGACAAGCTTTCGGTCCTAATCACCTCAAGGCCCAATCTTTCAGCGACTTCCGCAATCTCAACCGGACTCAGGAGGTCACTCCCGATACGGTTGTCGTAACCCAGGAGAATCGCCTTACCGCCAAACTTTCCTTTGACATAATCCTCAAGATACTCCTTTGTCGTCAACCGGCTGAATGAGCGGGTGAAAGGCAACACCTCCACCTTGTCCACCCCGATTGAAGATATGAGATCTTTTTTCTCAGACAAAGATGTGAGCAGGCGCAGATTACGGGCATCATCTTGCAGCACATTTCTGGGATGGGGCCAGAAGGTCACGACCTCGCTCCCTGCTCCTCTCGCTCTCGCGACTGAGACTAGCTTTTCAAGCACAAGACGGTGCCCGAGATGGACACCGTCGAAAAAACCCGTCGCTACAACCATTTCACCAGCTCGAAGTCCTGCCTGTGCGGCATCAGAGGATTCTTGGCGTACATTCTGGTCGCCACCTGGTACATACCGGTCTTGTCGGGAACAATCGCTGTCTGGTATTTGGCCACTCCATCGTTGAACTCGACCACCTGGCATTCGTAGCGCTCCTGAATGTGGAGCTTATGCTTGCGGTCGATCGATGCGAAGAGCACCTCAACTCCGATGTCCTCAGGATCAAGATCACCGATGTTCAGAACCACCTCAACCTTAAGGCTGTTGTGCATTGAGAGATTGTAGGATGCATCCGGCTGAGTCTGGGAAATCACCTCGATGTTCTTCCACTCCCGGCGTAGCCTCTTCTTCCAGGCGGAAATCTTCCTGGCAAGGCGGAAGTCGTCGGAAATGACCTCTTCAGCCCTCTTGGATTGAGGAATATAATATTGGTTGCAATAGTCGGTCAACATCCTGTTGGTAGTGAAGTTGCTGGCCACCTGGGCAATAGTGTTCTTGATGTAGCCCACCCACTTTGGTGAGAGCCCGAGGGCAGGATCAACATCATAATAAGCCGGCGCGATCTCGTTCTCAAGAATAGTGTAGATCGTAGCTGAATCAAGCTCGTTCTGATAGCCCTGGTCATCATAGGCCCTCTCCTGAGGAAGCGCCCAACCGGCGCCTTCCTTATAGCCTTCAACCCACCAGCCGTCGAGCACTGAGAAATGCATGACACCGTTCATGGATGCCTTCTCGCCGGAAGTACCGGAGGCCTCCTGAGGACGGGTAGGGTTATTCATCCACACGTCCACACCCTGTACAAGTCGCTTTGCGAGACGGATGTCATAACCAGGAACGAAGACGATCTTGCCGAGGAAACGATCCTGTTTGGATATCTCCACAATCCTCTTGATGAGATCCTGGCCTGCCTTGTCGGCGGGATGGGCCTTACCGGCGAAGAGGAACTGAACAGGATGCTCGGGATCGTTGACAATAGCGTCGAGACGGTCAAGGTCGGTGAAAAGAAGGGTGCCTCTCTTATAGGTCGCGAACCTACGGGCAAAACCGATAGTGAGCACATCATCCCTCAAGTTCTCCTTGATGGCGACAATCTCGCTCGGGGAGTAATGGTTGCAGAGAGAAGAATCTGAAATGATCTCCTTGACAACCTTTATCAGCCTCTCTTTCAAGACTTTCCGGGTGCTCCAAATCTCCTCGTCGCTGACCTTGTAGATTCCATCGAAGCAAGACTTGTCATAGTGATGGGTCTTGAATTCAGGGCCGAAGACCTTCGCATGAACCTTCTGCCATTCGGCAGCGGCCCAAGTCGGGTAGTGAACGCCATTAGTCACATAGCTAATGAACAACTCCTCAGGAAGGTAACCCGGGTACATTCTGTTGAATATCCCTTTGCTGACCTCACCATGAAGCCAGGACACACCATTGACATTCTGCGAGAGGCTGGAGGCCAGGAAACTCATGCTGAACTTCTCTCCCTGGTCAGAGCCGTTAGGCTTACCAAGAGACATCATTGTCTCCCAATCCACCTTCAGACGCTGCGGATAGTGTCCGATATATTTCCTGAGCAAGCCCTCGTCGAAGGAGTCATGGCCGGCGGGAACGGGGGTGTGAGTCGTGAACAAGGACGAAGCCCTGACCACCTCGACAGCCTCACCGAAGTCCAAATTGTCCTCCTGAATATATTCCCTGAGCCTCTCAAGGCCAGTGAAAGCCGCATGGCCCTCGTTGCAATGGTATATCTGAGGGTTGATGCCCAGATTTCTCAGGGCCCTGATACCTCCGACACCAAGGAGCAACTCCTGCTTCAGGCGATTTTCCCAGTCGCCACCATAAAGGTGATAGGTCACCTGGCGGTCCTCAGGAATGTTAGCCTCATAGTCAGTGTCGAGAAGATAGAGGTCGGTGCGGCCGACGGCCACCTTCCAGATCCTGGCGGTGATATTTCTTCCAGGGAAGGCCACACTGGTGGTCATCCAGTTGCCATTCTGGTCGAGGACCGGCTCCGCGGGAATCTTTGTGAAATCCTGGGCGTCGTACTGCGCGACCTGCTCACCCTGGCCGGTCAGGACCTGGGTGAAATAGCCATACCTGTAGAGGAAGCCGACAGCCACAAGGTTGACATTCATGTCACTGGTCTCCTTAAGGTAGTCGCCAGCGAGAATTCCAAGACCACCTGAATATATCTTCAGAGAGGTGTCAAGACCGTATTCCATGCAGAAATATGCGATGGAAGGATCTGTACGCTCGGCCTTAAGAGCCATGTAGGCGTTGAACTCATCCATCACCTCCCTGTAATTCTTGAGGAAGGCCTCACTCTTGGCGAGGGAGTTGAACCTCTTGATACTCACGATGTCCAGCAAGGCCATCGGATTGTGCTTGGTGTTGTGCCAGACCTCGGCGTCGATGGACTTGAAGAGGGCTTTGGCACTCTCATTCCAGCACCACCAAAGGTTCTTGGAAAGGGTCTCGAGTCCTGAAAGAGCTTCGGGAAGGTGTCTGGTGACCATCACGCTCTTCCATGCGGGGGCATTTATCTCTATCTTGTTGTATGACATTGGTTTATCTTTGTTGAGGTCGTCAGGGAAAGCGCCCTGCGAAGCAATGATCTTGCTCAGGGCCAATGAATAAGCCTCTTTGTAATAAATGATCTGGTTCTCCCAGAGAGCTATGGTAGAGACATCCCTGGCGGAATTCATGTATTTCTCTCTGCCTTCAGAGTCAAGGGAGGCTATTTCCTTGACCCTGGCCACAACACCATCCACCACCTGGTAGTAGTTGGAATCGTCGCGATCCAACACGGTGATGCCGGGATGCTCTCCTTTGTAATGGGACCTCACCCACATTCCAAAACCTGAGAGGCTGGTCGTGAGCGAAGGAATCCTGAAAGCGAGGCTCTCGAGGGGTGTGTAGCCCCAAGGCTCGTAATATGAAGGGAACAAGGTCAGGTCGAGTCCAGCCAGAAGATCATAGTACTTCTTTCCGAACACCCCGTCATTGCCATTGAGGTAGGATGGGATGAAATAGACCTTCACGCGGCTTCCTTTCGCATTGGTGAATCCGAGTTCCCTGAAACGACGGGTGATCACATCAGACCACGGATCCATCAGATAATGAGAGACTTGCGTTGTGTAGTCAGGAGATCCGCCACCGGCGAGTTTCGCCACAAGTTCCTTGTCAGCGCCATTGTGACCGGAAGGAATCATGATGAACGCCTGTATGTCCCGTCCGACAGGATCGGTGTCGGAAAGGTTCTTCAACGCGTCGATGAACACGTCTATTCCCTTGTTGCGGTACTCATAGCGACCTCCGATGCCGATAAGGATGGCGTCCTTTGAGACTTCCTCTCCGGACATGGCTGTCGCCACTTCGATGAGACGCTCCCTGGCGCTCTTT
>OMQO01000027.1 GCA_900313275.1 uncultured Bacteroidales bacterium | reverse complement strand
GGGGACATCTTCCCCGTGAGCATCCGTAGGGCCGACCTGGCCGACCCAAGGCACGAGCCGTCACCGGAGATGACGGCGGCTTACAACACCTATATGGCCGTCAACGGCGACAAGCTGGGGAAGGACAACGGGGTGAGCGACGGAGCGTCCGGTGAGGGAACCGCAAAAGGACGGCCGCTGTCGCTGCTCGAGAAGCTGCGGAGCAACCCCAGGTACGAGAAGCCGTCCGTCGAGACTGACGGGTTCTACGTCGAGGACGACATCTGGTGGGGGCTGGTCACCAACCTCATTGACAACGAGAACACCCTCTTCAAGGGACCCACCGGATCGGGGAAGACACAGATCGTGCGCAAGGCCTGCGAGAAGATCGGCATCCCGTGCCGCATCTACGACATGGGAAGCATGTACGACCCCCTGTCGGAGATGCTGGGCGTGCACAGGATATCACCAGACGGGACATCCGTCTTCGACTACGCCAGGTTCACGAGAGACATCCAGACCGAGTGCGTCATCCTCCTGGACGAGCTGAGCCGGGCCACGCCGGGGGTCAACAACATCCTGATGCCCTGCCTTGACGACAGGAGGACACTCCCCTGCGAGATGGCCGGGGGCTCGGACGCCAGAAGCGTTCCCGTCCACCCAAAGTGCCGCTTCGTGGCCACCGCCAACATCGGGGGCGAGTACAACGGCACCCACCCGCTCGACCCGGCGCTCAAGGACCGCTTCGACATCATAGAGATGAGATACATGCCCGCGGACGCGGAGATCGGTCTGCTTATCAGGAGATTCAGGATACCCAAGGCCGACGCCGTCAACATAGTCAACGTGGCCGCCACGGTGAGGAACCTGGTTGACAAGGGGGACCTTCAGGACACCCTGTCCACGAGGGAGACCCTGAGGGCGGCCAGGAGGGTCGCTCAGGGCTGGACCGCCAGGCAGGCCATGGAACTGGCGTTCCTGGAGAGATACGAGGGGACCCGCTCGGACGGGCCGAAGGCGATAGTCTGGCAAACGATACTGTCACGATGAAGGTCAAACAACTAACACCAAGAGCCATGGGATACAAGGACATGACAAGGGAGGAGCGCTCGAGACTGCTGGAGAGGGACTTCCTGGACAGGGACGGCGAGACCTACGTGCGTATACGCAAGGAAGGCCGGATAGGCTGGGAGGACTCCCTCCCGAAGGGCGCCGCCTACTCCGCGGCCATAATGAGCCCCAGGTCGGACAGGGAGCTCCTGACCAATGCGACGCGGCTAGCCCGGCAGATGATCACGGCGATGGACACGCCCTACAGGGTGAACGTCTATATCGACTCGGACAGGTCACTCACCGACTCGAGGTCGGTCTTCGTTGCGACAGAGGTGTTCGACGACGGCGACCTCACCCTCGGGGAGAAACTGGACACGTTCCTCGGTCTCGCTATCCATGAGGGATCCCACCTGCTGTACACCGACTTCGGGGCCCTGGACAAGAAGGCCGACAAGCTGACACACATGATCCAGAACATACTGGAGGACGAGATGATAGAGCGCAAGCTGGGAGAGAGGAAGCCAGGGCTCGCCAACTTCCTCACCGCGGCCAAGTACTATCACTTCGGCAGGTACGAGCGGAGGAAAGAGGAGGACAGCGTCCCCTCCGACCCCGTCGCCAGGCTCTTCAACGCCATCCTCGCGATGGTCCGGTATCCCGCCGCTTTGACAGAGGAGATGAGGGACGAGTTCGGGGCCGAGCTCCTTGAGATCCGGGATATCCTGACACCATACCCGGAGCGTACCTCCGAGACGATGGAGAAGGCCAGGGAGATACTGGAGATAATGAGAAGGTTCATGGCTGAGAGTAAGGAAAGACAGGGCCAGGTCGGCAAGGACGGGCAACGGCAACCCGGAGAGGACAGACAATCCGGCGGGAACCGGTCCGGCGGGCAAGGGAGCGAGGACAACGGGAGCCCGGGAAGCGGTGGCGAGACCCCCGATGAGGAGAAGGACCTTAGAACAGGCTCCCCCGGAGGCGAAGGCCACGACACGAGCGGGAGCCCCGTCAGCTCCGGCGAGGATTCCAAGACGAGCGGCGGGGACGGGCCGACGCCCGGGGAGATGGAGAAGGCCCTGGAGGGAATACTGAAGGCTGCCTCAGAGCTCACGGGAGACCCCGCCGGTGAAGGGGTGAACCCGCTCAGGAGCGAGGACATGGCAAGTGCGGCGAAAGCCCGGGGGCACCTCCTGGCGCGCGAGTGCGACGGGGAGCTGGAGACAGGACAAACACCGGGGACGGTGATAATCAGGCAGGAGCCGGATCCAGGGAAGTACAATGAGTCCCTGTCCCGGGTAAGGCGCCACATCCCGTCCATAGCGGCGGCCCTGCGCCTTAACAACGATGACTACCGGTATAGCGTCACCGGCCTGCGGAGCGGACTGCTGGACACTAACAGGCTCGCGGAGGCGAGGCAAGGGGTCCAGACCGTCCACATGAGGAAAGGGAGGATGTCCTCAGACAGGACGGGTATAGCCCTGGTCATCGACGAGTCCGGCTCCATGCGAGGAACCCGCGAGACGCTGGCGCGCGACACGGCAGTCCTCGTCAACGAGGCAGTGGGGAATATCCCCGGGGTCACCCTGCACATCTACGGCTACTCGTCAGGTGGTAACGGGGCGGAGCTCTACCCTTACCGGGAAGGAGCGGCCCCGGACAACAAGTACCGCCTCGGGGCGATAACCTCAAGGGGATGCACACCCACCGCCCAGGCGATTCTCGAGGCCGCCGCCCGCGTCAGGGCGAGGGGGAACGGTGACAAGACCGTGATGCTCGTCATCTCAGACGGGAACGCTGACACCGGGCCCAGGCCGGTAAGGGAGGCCGTGGACGGGATAAGGAGGATGAATATCGAGGTGATCGGCGTGAGCGTCTCGTCAGACCTCGACCAGGAACGGCTGGGACGGATGTACGACAACTGGATAATGATGGATGACCTGCCCGACCTCGCGTCAAGGCTGGCCAGGACAGTCAAGGAGGCGATCATACGCAACTCGGTCAGACATCACAACATATAACAATCACAACCCAATTAAACACCACAGAGATGGAAAAGAACAAAAGCGCCGTCCCCTCAGGCGGGACGGAGAATGAGCGTAACACACGCATCTACAACGAGCTGCGGGAGGTCCCCTCCAACGCACTCAAGCCCATCACGGACGGGCGTCTGAAAGGCAAGTCGGACATCAACACCCAATGGCGCATCAAGCGCCTCACGGAGCTGTTCGGCCCGCAGGGGTTCGGCTGGCGCTACGACCTGCTGGAGGAGAGGATCGAGAGGGCGGACGAGTACAACGCCGCGGCTTTCGTCAGGATCAACCTCTTCGTCAAGCATCCCGACACCGGCGAATGGTCCGCCGCCATACCCGGCACCGGAGGCAACGTCTTCAAGAGGATGGAGAACTCCGGCAAGGTGTACGTCGACGACGACTGCTTCAAGAAAGCGCTCTCGGACGCCATAGGGACGGCGGCGAGAGGACTGGGCCTGGCGGCAGACGTGTACTTCGACAACGATGTGTCGAAGTACAGCGGGCAGAAGACCGGAACCTCGGCGGGCACACAGCGGTCGAAGGCCGGATCAGGCGGAGCGGGAGCGGGCAAGGCCAAGCCAGCGATGAGACCCGGGAGCCCCTTCTGGTACCCCAGCGTGGCCAGGGCGGCGTCGCTCCCCGATGACGCGGAAGCCATACGAGAGAGGATAGAGGCGAAGTACTCCATCACGGACGAGGACTTCGCCCTCCTGATGAGGCAGGCAGGCAAGGAAACGGAGCCCGCGCGCCGGAGATGAACCGTCCGGAAACGTCCGGAGTCAAAAGCCGGAACTAACAGAAAATGAATCCATTAACAATCCAAACATCAACAAACAAAAGTAACAAGACATGAGTTGCACTATCATCAGGCCCAAGGACAGGGCCGAATGGCTGGAGGAGCGCAAGAAAGGACTGGGGTCGTCCGACGCCGGGACGATACTGGGCGCCAGCCCCTTCTCGTCACCGCTGCGCCTATGGAGGCAGAAACTCGGATTGGACCCGCCCGTTCCCGAGACGGATGCGATGCGCAACGGGCACTACCTCGAGGCCGCCGTGGCGGAGTGGTTCGCCAACGAGACCGCCTCGCGCGTGGATCCGGACTCCGCCGGCGACTGGCTGGCGGTCGACGACGAGCGTCCTTACCTCAGGGTATCGCCGGACAGGATATTCTGGCCGGAGGGAGCCGAGCGGGACGACGCCAACAGATGCATCCTCGAGATAAAGTCCACATCGAAAATAGTCGACCCCGGCAACCTGCCGCTCTACTGGATCTGCCAGGTGCAGTACCAGATGGGGGTGATGGGGATCGACATGGCGGCCATAGCGTGGGTGACCGGCCAGCCGAGACTGTCCATGGGACACACTTGGGTCCGGTTCAACCCCGCGTTCTACAAGACACTGACCGACGCTCTCGACCGTTTCTGGAACGTGAATATCCTCCAGAGAGTCCCGCCCGAGGCGGTTGACGAGGAGGACATCAGGATCCTCTTCCCGAGATCGGAGGCGAGACATGAGGCCGCCACCGTCAAGGATGTCGAGACCTGCAAGCTCTACAACGAGCTAGAGAGGGAGATGGACGACCTGGGCAAGCGCCTCGAGTCTGTCGGGACGGAGATAAAGGCCCGGATGCGGGATGCCGAGACGCTGGTTTGGATCGACCCCGACACCGGGGAGATGACAACCATAGCCCGCTTCAAGAGCGTCAACGAGACCGTCCTCGACGAGGACAGGCTTCGTGACGAGGAACCCGAGGAATACGCCAAATATATGAGACGGTACTTCGACAAGAAACTCTTCAAGGAGGAGGACAAGGACAGGTTCAAGAGATACTCCACCACCCGCAAAGGCGCCAGACGTTTCAGCGTCCAGGCTATTTGATTCGAAGAATTACACAACGGATTCATTGTTTTCAAGAACGAATCAATTATATTAGCAACAAAAATTAAACAAAACCATCTAATTAACACGCAAGCATATGAAAAAGACAGCGATCCTGGGCTCAATAGCCCTCACGTCTCTGGTTCACGAGACGATCATCCATGGCGGGAAGAAAGGAATCTTCCTCCCGATCGAAGACAACCCCTCCATATTCTTCCAGCAAAAGGAGGACGGCACGAAGGTCATCAGCCTCGACATCGAGATCAAGGAGACCCCGAACAGCAGATACGGCAGCAGCCACATGGTGAAAGCCTCGGTCGGCAAGGCCAACCGAGAGAGACTGCGCCTTGACCGAGAGCAGTTGGCACAGGCGACTCCCATCCTCGGCAACCTGCGCATGATCGAGTACGAGGCCAAGGACACAGGGAGCGGCCAAGACGGCCAGAACCAGCAAGGAGGCGATATGCCGGAGGAGTTCGACGGCGGCTGGTAGAAAGCATTGAGCGTCGGGCGGGACACGGTTCCGCCCGACGTTTCTCAATTAACCGGAAAAACGATCCCGACACACTCAAGGAAAGAAGACAATTCCAAACATCTATTGTTCCCATCATGGCGTGAGGGACACAATTTGGAAACAATTAACCCACTGACCTTTGGCATAACCGCTGAAAGTCTGTGGGTTTACTCGTGATAAGATGATTATAACATTGTATAAAAAGGTTAACATTAATATGCCAAATACGAGCACGTCATTCAATCAATATACTGTAAAAGTATGCTTTAATGTGCGTTCTTGATAATCGACTATTATGTCCTCGATATTGCCAAATCCATCTTTTATCCGGTTATCGCATAGATAAAACCCTGCTTTACCATTAATATGATGACTGATAGAACGTTCACCATCATGACCTTTCTTGTCTGGAATCGAGTCTAAGTGATTCTTTAATGGCTCAAAAGACGATTCGGAAAAAATATATAAGTATTCTTCATAATCATGGCTTGATGTCTTTAGTAGTTTGAAGTCATCACCAAAATCAAAGCCGATAACATTCTTAATAACACTTGCAACCTGAGTTTTTGATGGAGGCTGATATGATGCTAAGGCATATCCAATCAACGCAATAATCCCCACAAAAACCGTTATGATTGTGATGAATATCATAACCCCGTGTGGCAGATATTTAAACCCCAATAGGATGGCGTAAATAACACCAGCTACAACGGCTAGGGCTATTATTCTTCTTATACATTTATGGGCGAAGATATTTGCTTGCTCTGGTCTGTCAAGCACTTCTGTATATTGATGATGGGGAGTGTAGTCAATCATATTGCGTTGTTGTTATTCCACAAGTTAGGGTTTCTTTGGCACAATTGGATAAAAACCTTCAAACATGATATAGATTTCAGTGTACGATCTGACATATGTGAAGTAATGAGTTTTGCTTATCACAAATATAACTCTATTTTGTAAGTTAGGCAACGTCTCATTCATATGCGGGGCTGTATGCTTCCCTCTTTTATAAACACATTACAAGAATAATCCAATAATCCCCATACATTCAGTCTCCCAAAGCCCGTCCCGGCCAGCCCGGGGCGGGCTTTCTTTTTGGCCGACCGACACGCGTCCCGTCCGCGGCCCCGGTCCTAAGGGTCCGAGGCGGCGGTCACGAGGGGGCCACCCCTGGGACTCCACCGCCATGTCCTGTCGGCACGATCACCGTTGTCGAGTCCCCCACGACTCGACAACTGATCATGTCGTCCCCCGGGGTCCCGTCCCCTCCCGGCACGCGCCCCTTTGTAAAACGGCGACAAATCCGGCAAAGAGAGTAACTTCGCAGATTTTTAATTAACAGGGATTTAAAACTGACCACATTCCCTGAACACGTTCCGCTCTGGGAAAGCGATGAGTCGACCGACATCCCCCAAAGCGGGAAGCTTTCCACAATAAGGCAGACACAATGCGGGAGGAGCCAGAAAGGGGGAACTTTGGAAAGAATGCAGACAGGCAGACATGCCCAGCCACAACAGAGCCATACCCTAACGACACATCCCCGCTAATAACCTATACCCGAACAAGGGGGCCTCCAGGAAACCCTTCATGAGGGTTCCACCCTCACTAAACACCACAAATCAATGATAACCAATAAAACAAGTTTAATAAAACAACCAAAGGAAGCGCACCATGCGGCACCGGTTCGACGGCCGGATCCGGGCTGGACTTCCGCCCGAGATCCCCCTCAAGGCAGCGGGTGCGCATCCGGCGGATAATATCTGAATTATCATGAACAACGAATATACACTCATTGACGAGATGAGGACATTGATGCTGCGCCTCGGGGCCTCGCTCGTCTCGCTTATTGACATCTGGATCCTCGCCGGCGGGGACCAGGCCGGCGACCTGGCTGGAGCAAGGTCAGACGCCTTGCGGATCGCCTTCGATGCGGCGCTGGAGATCTGCCGCCCGGAAGATGACGAATCTCAAGAACCGGATGACTTGACGATAGAGTCCGAGGAAGCGGAGATGGACAAGATCGCCGAGGAAGCGTCCGTGAAACTCGCGGACCTTGGAATCCCAAACGGCACGCTTAAGGCAATAGAAACAAAAGAGGAATGGCGCAAGGCTATGGCCGCGGCGCCTTACGCCGCTCTGGGTGTCTGCCACGTCCTTCTCCGGGCGATAGAGACGTACGGAGGCCTACTTAGCCTGACGGCGCAAAAACCATTCGCCCCGCTCGACAGCGAAACCCGGACCCTCATATACCAAGTGGCTTTCCAGGCCGCCATCGAGGACAGGAGGCTGCGCGGCTTGCCAGTGTCCGGAGACAATCTCGAGGACATCGAGGAGACGCTGGAACTGCTCGGATTGATCCCGCACGAGCGAGGGCGTTAACACCGCCTCGCTGATGGCAGATGGGGTGCCCGCTTCAAGTTCGGACACCCCATATTTCGTAAACCGACCGGGAGTTGATCATGGTCCGACAACAGTATTACCCTACAATTATAAGAAAAGAATATAATTAGGAATCTGTGAGGGATCATAAAGACCTTATCAGATTTCCTTCAAGCCTGTACCTTCCTGACAATAGAGCCTCCACGGGGCTGATCCTCGGGAAGCCGCTCTCGTTACACACATGACGCAAACTGGACACGGTGGTTTGAATAAGAATTGATTTCAATATTTAAACCTGTTTTTTGTTTAGTTATCCCAAAGTCTCACACTTATATTCACAAATCACCATGTCTGGAATAACACATTTGTTTGAAAGCCATAAAAGATTTGAACGTGGAATAGAAGTTTCTTCGGCCTTTTTTCTTTCACGAAAAAGACAGCCCTGTTATTTATTACTCCTGTCACTATTTGACAGAAAAACTCGTATCTTTGTAAAAGCAAGCAATCATTAATTCAAAATATTATTTATGGCTAAAAAAGCTAAGGAGGAGACTCTGAATCTTGATGCTATTCTATTCAAGTGTAGAGACATCCTCAGACAAGCGAAGAACTCCGGATCGTTCTTCGAGAAAAGAGATATGATGTTGACCCTTGTGTTCCTTCGCTTTATCGGAGAAAAGTACGAGGACGGTATTGTTAATCTAAGGAATACACTCATCGAGCAGGGACTGAACCCGGATGACCCTGAAATACAGAAAGCGTTTTTCGATGACGCTACTTTTGCGGATGGCACATTTGATCTTCCGAAAGAATCCAGGTGGTCTACGATAATAAATACACCAGCCCCTCAATTGAATGTGTCTCTTGACACCGCACTCAGAAGTATAGCCGAAACAAATCCTCAATTGAAGGGTTGCTTTGTCGAAGGCACATTCACTCAGCGAAATCTTGGCGCCAACGACATGAAGAAGATCGTTGACGAGATCAACAAAATCAGCCACAAGACTTTCGGTGAAGAGAAAGATCTCATCGGCCGAGTGTATGAGTATTTCCTAAAGGAATTCGCTGTCAATGCCACAAAGGAGGAAGGAGAGTTTTATACACCGCATGATGTCGTTCAACTCATTGCTACGGTAATTGAACCTTTTGACGGTACATTATATGACCCGTGTTGTGGCTCTGGAGGTATGTTCATCCAGAGCACTGCCTTGGTCAAGGCAAAACAAGGAGACATCAGCCGGATCAACGTATATGGTCAGGAAAAAGAGGCTGCCACTTATCGTCTGGCTAAGATGAATCTCGCTCTCAGAGGGATCAGCCATAACCTTGGCTCCGAGAGTGACTCATCATTTACACATGACCTCCATAAGGGACTCTATTTTGACTATATAATGGCGAATCCGCCGTTTAACCTCAAGGGATGGTGGGATGAGAACTTGAGAAATGATGCTCGTTGGACCGATTATGGTGTTCCTCCTGAGAGCAACGCAAACTATGCTTGGATACTTCATATGTTGTCTCACCTAAAGCCTCTTGATGGTGTTGCCGGTTTCTTACTGGCCAATGGAGCCTTAGGAGACACTGACGCTCTGGAAATCCGGAAACAGCTGATAAAGAATGACAAAGTTGAAGCTATTATAATTCTTCCAAGAGAACTTTTCATTACAACTGATATCAGCGTTACTTTCTGGATTTTAAATCAAAATAAGAAAGGAGGCAAGTATCATGGACGGGAACTTCGAAATCGAGAGAATGAAATACTTTTCATGGATCTTCGCACCTGGACTGAGAATCCTGTAAAGGGAGAGCAGAAGAAGAAAGTGTTGCTTTCTGAGGATCAGATCACACGTGTGTCCGATATTTATCATCAATGGCAGGCTATCGGGACTGACGGTAGAGACTTCGCTGCCCCTGAGTTATACCGGAGCGTCGGCATCGAAGAAATCGAGAGAAACAACTGGACACTTATCCCAAGCAAGTATATCGAGTTTATCGACCACGATCTGGAGATAGATTATCCCAAAGAGATGGCTCGAATACAGCAAGAGATGAAAGACCTAATGAAGAGAGAGAAAGAGTCTCAAAAAATGTTGGAGGACGCTTTTAAAGGCATTGGGTATGGGATTGAGTAGATACAAGCTTGGTGATTTAATCCAGCAACGCCGCGAAAAATATGATAATTATTCGAACCTCCCAATAAGAGGTGTCTCACGTGACGGGTTCATGGATGCGAAGCAGCCAGGGGCAGATTTGAGTCTCTATAATGTCTTTTATTATGGGGATTTCGTATTTAATCCTGCTCGAATGGAACTGAACTCCATTGCTTATAACAATATTTATGAGAAAGCAATTTGTTCTTCTCTATATGAAATATTCTATGTGAAGAAAACAGACGTTCTTCTCCCAGAGTATTTAAACATGTTTGTGAAGCGTGATGAGTTTTCTCGGCTATGTGCTTTCTTAGGCTGGGGCTCTGCCAGAGAGTATTGTCGCTTGTCAAATTTGGTAGATATAGAGATATGTCTTCCAGATATTGAAACTCAGCGGAAGTTTGTTTCCATTTACAAGGCATTAAATGAGAACCTTTTAGTATACCAAAGTAAGATTGAAGACTTGAAAATGGTTTGTGATGGTTTCATTGAAGATTTAAGGAGAAGATTTCACTGTGTAAAAATTGGAGGTTATATTAAAGAATGTAATGAAAGAAATGAACATTTAGAAATTACTAATGTTCAGGGAGTCGATAGTTCAGGCCATTTTTCGGAAACACGTGCCAATACGATAGGCTTGGACTTTTCGAACTACAAAATAGTAAAAAAGCATCAGTTCGCTTATAATCCTTCTCGTATTAATCTCGGCTCGTTAGCTCTATTAGATGATGATGACTGCATCGTCTCTCCAATGTATATTGTATTCGATATTCTGAATCATGCTCTGCTTTTACCAGAGTATTTGTTACTATGGTTATCTCGTTCAGAATTTTTAAGGAGCACATTGTTCTATGCCTCCGGTTCTGTTAGAGATACATTTGGCTTTTCAGAGATGAAAGAGGTCTCCATCCCCATTCCTGACATATCAATCCAGCAACAGATAGTCAACATTCACAAGTGCTACCTCGAACGTCAACGAATAGCAGACAGTCTCAAAAAACAGATCAACGCTATATGCCCTGTTCTTATCAAAGGTTCACTTGAAACCACAAACTAATCCTGAAGCTTATGGCAAAGCAGCACCTAAAGTCCTTGAATGGCCATTTCGTAGAAAGCGACTACGAAAATGCTCTCATATCCTTCCTCGAAGGAGAGGGTTGGCAATATCTGTATGGAGACAACATACCAAGGCCGACTAGAAAGGATGTCCTATACATGGATGATCTCTTGCAGTTTTTGGAGAAGAAGAATCCTGATCTGGAGGATGATGAGATACGGCTGATAGCTGACAATATTCGTCTTGTCGGTAGCGATTCTGACTTTGCTACACTTCACAAGGTTTACGGTTGGATGGTAGACGGTATTCAATTCGTAAGCAAAGATGGAACACCTCGAATGGTTTCTCTTATTGATTATGACAATGTGGACGACAATGTATTCCGGGTCATTAACCAGTTCACTGTCGAGTACATCAATAACGGAGAGACCAAAACACGTCGGCCAGATGTGCTTCTTTTCATCAATGGCCTCCCTGTATGTGTCATTGAACTTAAGAATCCTGCGGATGCTAATGCTACGATTCATGATGCGTGGGAACAGATTAATATCCGGTACTGGAGGGACATCCCTGGCCTTCTTCACTATTGTCCCCTCGCCTGTATTAGCGATGGTGTCAAAACTCGGCTCGGAACAGTTCGGACCCCATACGAGCATTTCTATGCATGGCGTAGAGTGGAAGATGGGGATATGGTTTCCACTATGCCTTTTGAGGAATTGGAGACTATGGTTAAGGGCGTATATCGCCCCCAGCGGTTCCTTGAAATATTCAGGGACTATATCTATTTCAGGGACAGAAAGTTTGATAAAGAAGAGGTCGAAATTGTATGTCGTTATCCTCAGTTTTTCGCATCACGGCTTCTTCGTGAAAGCGTTGTGAAGTCAGTTCGAACGAAGAGTGGTAAAGGCGGAACCTACTTTGGCGCTACCGGATGTGGAAAGACCTATACGATGGCATTCCTAGCCCGTCAGCTAGCTTTAAGGTGCTCTGATCAGCTGGGCTCCCCTACTATTCTCATGATTGTTGACAGGGACGATCTTCAAAATCAAGGGGCAAAGATCTTTACAAAAAGTACCGAGTTTCTGGGGCTTGGCGAGGTATCTGTTGTACCCAGTCGTAATAAATTGCGCCAAGAGATGGCTTCCAGAGAAAGTGGCGGATTCTTCATCTGTACTATTCAGAAATTCTGCGACAGAAAAGAGGATAAGATTGGTCTTATCAACTCACGGTCGAATATCATCTGTTTTAGCGACGAGGCTCATCGCACCCAGATTGAGGGATCACGCCGTATTCAGTTCAGCGAAGACGCTGATGCGAATATGAAGGCCATGATCTCAAAACCATATGCGAAAGTGCTCAGGGAGGCTCTCCCCAATGCTACATTTGTCGGTTTCACGGGAACACCTATAGAGGAGACCT
The DNA here is from genome assembly GCA_900313275.1 of uncultured Bacteroidales bacterium. GTDB lineage: Bacteria > Bacteroidota > Bacteroidia > Bacteroidales > UBA932 > Cryptobacteroides. Next base: position 2,007 of record OMQO01000027.1, on the reverse strand, counting down.
ATCAAACATTCGGTGATGAAATCGACCGGTACACAATGGATCAGTCTGTGGCTGACGGTATCACCGTTCCGATCAAATATCATCCACGGATAGCCAAGGTCTTTTTGAATAAAGACAAGGTTAAAGAGATTGAGGCATACTATTCCAAGTGTGCGGAAGAAGGTTCAACCAAGGATGATATTGCGAAGAGCAAAAAGGCCATGAGTTCGCTGGAGGTGCTCCTTGGTGAACCAGAACGTCTCGATCGTCTTGCCATTGACATCCACGATCACTATGTCGCCTCTGTCGCGAATGATCCGGATCGTGTTCAGAAAGCGATGATTGTCTGCTCAAATAGAGCCATTGCATATAATCTCCTTCAAAAATTCAAGGATCATTATCCTGATTGGTTCATTGAGCGCAAAGCTCCTGAAGGCATCGATTTGTCTTTGGAAGAACTCAAGAAATTGAAGGAGATGCCTACCATAGCCATGGTGGCCAGTGTAGGCAGCAATGATGAGGAGGGAATGTACAATTACCTCGGTGGCGTAAAAAATGATCAGCGCTCCGCGGATATGGATGCGGCGTTCAAACAGCCGAATTCAAATTTCCGGATTGTCATTGTTGTTGACATGTGGATTACTGGCTTTGATGTAGAGTGCCTCACGTATATGTATAACGACAAACCTCTTCAAAAGCACTCCCTCATCCAAACGATCAGTCGAGTCAACAGGAAATACCCCGGTAAGGAGTTCGGTTTGATTGTCGATTACATAGGCATCAGGGACCATATGGTTGAAGCCATGAGGATGTATGGTGGTGGAGCAAGTTCAATAGCGCCAACGGCTGACGACATCGCTCAAGCGACACTGATATTCCGTCAATATCTGGAGATTGTCAAGACCTTGTTCAAGGGCTATGATCTATCCCCCTTCCTAAACCCTGAGATGGATCCGGCAAACAGGTATACTCTTTTAGCGAAAGCCGCCGAGTATGTCTTTGCTTCTACGGAGATTCTCAATTCGGTAAGCGATGATGGGAAAAAGACAAAGAAGGTATCCTTCAAGACGTATTTCCTTAAGAACGTGAAGAGGATGCGAAAGGCCTATGATATCTGCCAGCCTTCAGGAGAACTGGGTGAGGAAGAGTCCGCCTTGGCTCAATGTTTCATGGCCATCGCGGGGATGGTGTACAAAATGAGCGGGACTGATGCTCCTGACGCAGAAACGATGAACCGCCGTGTCTCTAAGATGGTCGAAGAGGCACTCAAGTACAACAATGTCGAGAGTGTGCTTAAAGAAGGCGATGAGATGGATATTTTCGGCCCTGAATTCACTGAGCGCCTTTCTGACATCAAAATGCCGGCATCAAAACTTGAGCTGTTAATAAAGATGCTTCGCCGTCAGATTACGGAGTATAGCAAGACCAATCAGGTCGCTGCTAAGAAGTTTCAGGAAATGCTTGAGGCGACCATCAAAGAGTACCATGAGCGACGCAAATTCCTCTCAGAACAAGAGGCTGGGGCTGCCCAAGATGCTACGGCAGACAGCATAATCGCGAATGCCACTAAACAGGCTCTTGATATCCTGAAGGGAATGAATGCTGACCGGGAGAGTTTCAGGAAACTTGGATTATCTTTCGAGGAAAAGGCTTTCTATGATATATTGCTACATCTTCGCGACCAATATAATTTTGTTTATGGCGAAGATAAAGATGTTGATGGCATCACAGTAAATGATAAGTGCAAGAGCCTTGCTCGCAAGATTCGAGAGATAATTGACACAAAGTCTTCTTTTGCTGATTGGCTCAACAATCAAAGAGTTCGGGATCAATTAAAATTGGATATTAAGATTTGCCTGATGAAGAATGGCTATCCTCCTCAGTATATTCCTGAAGCCTTCCGCGAGGTGATGGATCAGGTGGAGAACTTCAAGGAGAATGAAGGCTGACAATACAAAAACAGACCGACCTATGGCAAGATTCCAACTCGGTGCGTCCGTACTCAAGCATGATTCCTCGATTCGGGGA
>OMQO01000033.1 GCA_900313275.1 uncultured Bacteroidales bacterium | reverse complement strand
TGGCCTCTTGAAAGGACCGCGATGTCCTCATATGCCCAGTCATCGCTCTTGAGGAGGGTGCGGAGGATCATCTCGGTGTGTGGTGTTTTTCCCGTGCCTCCGGCCGTGATGTTCCCTACGCAGATGGAGGGGACATCGCAAGTACGAACCTTGCGGATGCCGTGGTCGTAGCAGAAGTGCCTGAACTTCAGGGTGAGAAAATATGGAAGAAGAATGATTCTGTCAAGCATCACACCGCGAAGATACAAAATAATCAGACGCCGTAAACACCTTTGGAGTCCGAAATAGCCTTGTCTCCCCATCGTTCGGCGATGTGCTCGAGGATATGGAGCACTTCGGCGGGGTCGTTTTCGGTGACTAGGCGCATGCGGGTCTCCTTGAAGTCGGGAAGGCCCTTGAAGTAGCAGCTAAGGTGACGGCGCATCTCATAAACTCCGACAGGGACTCCCTTCAGTTCCACCGACAGACGGAAATGCTTCTTCGCAAGCTCAACCCTTTCCTTGACCCCGGGCGATGGAAGTTCCTCGCCAGTCTGGAGCAAATGCTTGATTTCCTTGAATATCCAAGGGCGGCCGAAAGAAGCTCTGGCTACCATAATTCCATCCACCCCATAGCGCTCGAAAGCGTCCTTGGCCTTGGTGGCGGAATCGATGTCACCGTTACCTATTATAGGTATATTCATTCTGGGGTTGGCCTTGACTTCACCGATCAGGGTCCAGTCCGCCTCTCCCTTGTACATCTGGCAACGGGTGCGGCCGTGGATCGTGAGGGCTTGGATCCCGCAGTCCTGCAGACGCTCTGCAAGTTCCACTATGATTTTGCTCTTGTCGTCCCAACCGAGGCGAGTCTTGACAGTGACAGGCTTGCTTACGGCATCCACGATTCGCTTTGTGATCATCACCATCTTGTCAGGGTCTCTCATCATACCGGAGCCTGCCCCGCGGGCGGCAATCTTGCTGACCGGGCAGCCGAAATTGATGTCTATGAGATCGCAGCCATGACCGCCGACTATTTCCTGGGCATGGTCGGCCATCCTGGCGGCCTCGACCATAGCGTCGGGATCGCTTCCGTAGATTTGTATTCCTATCGGGGCTTCATTGTCGAGTGTGAGAAGCTTGGCGTAGGCTTTCTTGGCGTCCCGGATCAGGCCTTCGGCGGGAATGAACTCCGTGTAAACCATGTCGGCCCCCTGGTCCCGGCATATTCCCCGGAAGGACGCGTCCGTCACGTCCTCCATCGGGGCCAGTAGAACCGGCCTTTCCCCCAAGTCTATTCCTCCAATCTTCATTTCATTCGACGATGGAAGACAAAAATACTATTTTTTCAAAAAAAATTGCTACCTTTGCGTCCCCTATGTTGTTTAGGGATCGCAATTATTTATGTTAAACCATTAAAGATCAAGACAGTGGACACACTTAGCTACAAAACAGTCTCGCTCAACAAGGCGACTGTGAACAAGGAGTGGGTCGTCATCGATGCCACGGATCTTCCGCTTGGCCGTCTTGCTTCCAGGGTCGCTCTTGTCCTCCGCGGCAAGAACAAACCCGGGTTCACCCCCCACGTTGATTGCGGTGACAACGTCATCGTCATCAACGCTGAGAAGGTGGCTCTCAAGGGACACAAGATGGAAAATCGTGTTTACACTCGCTACACCGGTTATCCGGGTGGCCAGCGTTTCACGACTCCTAAGGAGATCCTCTCGAAGAGGCCCGCTGAACTCGTGAGGAGGTCCGTTAAAGGGATGCTCCCTAAGACCCGTCTTGGTGATCAGATTCTCCACAACCTGCATGTTTATGCCGGTCCCGAGCATCCCCACCAGGCGCAGAATCCTAGAGAAATTAAGTTGAACGAAATCTAACAGAGCAAATGGAGAAGAAAAACGCCCTTGGAAGACGTAAATCAGCCGTCGCTCGTGTTTATCTCGCTGCCGGTAAGGGCAACATCACGATCAATGATCGTCCCCTTGAGGAGTACTTCAAAGAGGGATCGCTCCAGTACATCGTGAACCAGCCTTTCGCCGTCACGAAGACAGAAGGTCAGTTTGACGTGAAGGTGAACGTGGTCGGTGGTGGCACCAAAGGCCAGGCGGAAGCTGTCAGGCTGGGAATATCCCGTGCCCTGAGCGATCTCGACAGAGAGGCTTACCGTCCCGCCCTCAAGGCTGAGGGATTCCTGACCCGCGACTCCCGCGAGGTCGAGAGGAAGAAGCCCGGTCAGCCTGGCGCACGCGCCCGCTTCCAGTTCAGCAAACGTTAATTTGTCCGAGCTGACACGACTGTTTTATGTTTTTAGCACAGTCCGGTGCGACAAATCCGGCCCACACATTTGGCAGGATGCCGAGACTGCGGAAAATCCAGGAGATCGGAGAACCTCCGCTACTTCCGGGATTGAAGTAAAGAGTTACAAACAGAAAAAATTAATTTTTGAGAAAAATGCCACGCGTAAATTTCCAAGAACTTCTTGATGCAGGCGTACATTTCGGCCACCTGGCCAGGAAATGGAACCCTAAGATGGCCCCCTACATCTTCGACCAGAAGAACGGGATCCACATCATCGACCTGCACAAGACCATCGTCAAGATAGACGAGGCTGCCGACGCGATGAAAGAGCTTGCCCGTTCAGGCCGCAAGATCCTCTTCGTAGCCACCAAGAAACAGGCTAAGGAGTTAGTCGCTGAGAAGGCTGCGGCAGTTAACATGCCATCGATAACCGAGCGCTGGGCGGGCGGTATGCTTACCAACTTCCCGACCATCCGCAAGGCTGTCAAGAAGATGAACACCATCGACAAGATGAAAGAGGACGGTACCTTCGAGAAGCTCGCCAAGAGAGAGCGTCTCCAGATCACCCGTCAGAGGGAGAAGCTTGAGAAGAACCTCGGTTCCATCAGGGACATGAGCCGTCTTCCTTCCGCCCTTTTCGTTGTCGATATCCAGAAAGAGGCCAACGCCGTAAAGGAGGCCAACCGTCTCAACATTCCGGTATTCGCAATGGTTGACACTTGTTGCGATCCCACGCCCATTGATTATGTGATACCGGCCAATGATGACGCCACCAAGTCCATAGAGCTCGTGCTGAATATTCTCTGCCAGGCCATCGAGGAAGGTCTCGGAGAGCGCAAGCTCGAGAAGGATAAGGAGGTCGCCGAAGAGACCGCCGAGGGAGAGGCTCTCTCCAATCCTACCGGCAAGAGGCTCCGTTCCCGCAGGGGCGCTAAGCCCGTCCAGGTCGCTGAGGCTGAAGCACCCGCTGAGCCTGCTCCGGTGGCTGAGCCTGTCGAGGCACCTGCAGTTGAACCCAAGGCTGAATAATCTTTTAAAAACAAACGACTTATGGCTATTACCGCTCAAGACGTTATGAAATTGCGGAAGATGACCTCCGCTGGAATGATGGATTGCAAGAACGCCCTTAACGAGGCTAACGGCAATTTCGAGGAGGCTATCAAGATCATCCGTGAGAAGGGAAAACTCGTGGCCGCCAAGAGGGCTGACCGTGAGACTTCCGAGGGTGCTGTCCTTGTCCGTACCAATGGTGACAAGGCTGTCATCGTCTGCCTTGGCTGCGAGACCGATTTCGTCTCCGCTACTCCTGATTTCAAGGCCCTTGCCAATGAGATCGCTGATGCTGCCATCGCCGCTTTCCCGGCTGACGCTGAGGCTCTTAAGGCTTGCGCTTGCTCCAACGGCCACACTGTCGAGGAGGAGATTTCCGCCCAGACAGGTAAGACCGGTGAGAAGCATGTTCTGGCATACTATGCCGCTCTCGAGGCTCCGTTCGTGGGTCATTATGTCCACTTCAACGGCAAGCTCGGCGCTATCGTTTCTTTCAACAAGGAGGTTCCCGAGGATCTTGGCAGGGCTATCGCCCAGCAGATCACCGCTATGAACCCTGTCGCTGTCTCTGAGGCTGATTGCCCTCAGGAGGTCATCGAGAACGAGCGTGCCGTCGCTATCCAGAAGACCAAGGACGAGCAGGTCCAGAAGGCTATTGACGCCGCCCTGAAGAAGGTTGGAATCAACCCTGCCCATGTTGACAGTGAGGATCACATCGAGTCCAACACCGCCAAGGGTTGGATTACTCCTGAGCAGGCTGCCCAGGCTCGTGAGATCATCGCCAAGGTCGGTGCTGAGAAAGCCGCCAACCTTCCTGAGCAGATGGTTCAGAACATCGCCAACGGCCGTGTCCAGAAGTTCTTGAAGGAGAACACTCTCGAGAATCAGGATTTCGTCCAGTCCGATGAGAAGATCTCTGTCGCTGACTACATCAAGTCAGTTGACAAGGATGCGAAGGTTGTTGCCTTCCGTCGTTACTCTCTGAACGACTAAGATTTACTCTGACAACAAAAAATCCCGGTCTTCTTTCGAAGGCCGGGATTTTTACGAAACGCCGCATGCTTCCCAGCAGGCGGCGCTCTTTCTAACCTAAAACTTAACCTATGAAAAAACTATTCGATAGCAAATATAACAAATTTCATGCTATTATACTACTATTCGTAAAAATTTTTAATTATTTTAAGATAGTACTCTAATTGTTGTTATTATTTGCTAAAACGACTTTCTTAATGCGGACATCGATGGTTGGCCTGTCACGATTGTCAGTCTCGACAGCGGCGATCCTGTCAATTATGTCAAGACCTTTGACAGTCTCTCCGAAGACAGTATAGCCTCCGTCAAGCTGAGCGCAAGCGGCCGCATCCTGGACAATGTAGAATTGTGAGCCGGAGGACTCTTTCATCGGATTGGCCACATCACCCCTGCGGGCAGCGGCGAGAGCTCCCTTCTTATGCTTATATTCAGGAACGAATTCAGCGGGAATCGTGTAGCCGGGGCCACCTTGTCCATATTTGGCCACAACATCCGGGGCTGAATCCTTGGTGAGAGGATCTCCACCCTGGATCATGAATCCATTGATGACTCTATGGAACAGGAGACCATCGTAGAAGCCTGTCAGGGCGAGTTTCTCGAAATTGTCCCTGTGTTTCGGGGTCTTGCTGTAAAGCTTTACGGTGATTGTGCCGAGGTTGGTGATGATGTCGAACTCGGGCTCCTCGGGAAGTGTCTTCATGATTTCCATCGCGGTTTTCTCTTTTGTTATTTTCTGGATGACGGCGATTGAGTCTTGGCGAGCCTGCTCAGCCTCGGCCTCTGCTTGGGCCTTTTTGGCTTTGCCGCCGCAACCGATAACCAGAACAGTTGCGGACAGCACTGTCATGGTTTTGAATAAAAGATTCTTCATATTCATTGATTCTAAAATTTGCGATAGTTGTAACCGAGAGTGTCGAAGATCTTGAAGGATTCGGTCTTCAAGGACGAAGAGAACCTCTCGAAATTCTTGTCGCTACTCTTGCACCACTGGATCTCGGAGAGAGCGCACATTCTTGGAAGCAGCATGTACTCAAGGTATTCGTTAGTGCCGATGTATTCGGTCCAAAGGTTGGCCTGGACTCCGAGAATGTGCTTCTGCTGGGAAGCGTTGAGGCCCTCGTAAGGCTCATAGCCATAGACTTTCTCTATCGGAAGGTTGCCTCCGATGGCAAGGGGCTCCTGCGCGGTGTCCTTGCTCTGGTAGTAGTCGAAATAGCAGTAGGTGTTAGGGGTCATGATCACATCAAAGCCCATCGCCGCGGCTTGGATTCCGCCATCAACACCCCTCCAGGACATCACGGTCGCACCGGGAGCGAGCTCTCCCTCAAGGACTTCGTCCCATCCGATTATCTTGCGGCCATGGTCGTTGAGGAACTTCTGAACGCGGGCCGTCACATAGCTCTGGAGATACTGCTCAGCGGTATGCTTGCCGTCGGCCTTTATTCCGAGAGCCTTGATCCTGGCCTGGCAGTCAGGACATTTAGCCCATTCCGTCTTCGGGCACTCGTCTCCACCGATGTGGATGTACTCGGAAGGGAAAAGTTCCATCAGCTCGGTGAACACATCCTCAAGGAAGGTGAACATAGCCTCTTTGCCAGGGCACATTACCTCATCAGACACACCCCATTTGGTCCAGACCTCGTAGGGACCACCGGTGCAGCCAAGCTCGGGATAGGCCGCCAAGGCTCCAAGCATATGGCCTGGAAGGTCGATCTCGGGAATTATGGTGATGCCAAGTTTCCCGGCATAGGCGACAACATCCTTAATCTGCTCCTGGGTGTAGTATCCGCCGTAGCGAATCCCATCGTTCGACCTGAAGTCTTTCCCTATCATGGTGCCGTTGCGGAAGGCTCCAATCTGGGTCAGTCGGGGATATTTCTTGATCTCAATCCTCCAGCCCTGATCCTCGGTGAGGTGCCAGTGAAGACGGTTGAGCTTATACACTGCCATTATGTCGAGGTACTTCTTGACCTCCTCGACTGAAAAGAAGTGCCTGGCGCAGTCAAGGTGCATGCCCCTATAGGCGAATCTTGGTTTGTCTTTGATTGAGACAACCGGGAACAGGAATTTCTGGGTAGGAGAAATCTTGTCCGAGAATATCTCCACGTCAGTCAGTTGCTTAAGCGTCTGGATGGCATAGAGGAAACCGCTCTTGTCGGAAGCTTTGACAAGGCAGGTCTTCTTTGATATGTCGATGGAATACTCCTCTGGTCCCATGGAGGCCTCTTTCAGGAACACGAACCCTTTCATTTTGCCTTCGGAGACGACCTTGGCCAGGCCGACAGGGGAGGCGAAGGAGTTGGTCCTTCCGCTGACGAAGGTGATCTTGTCGGCGAAGTCACGTATTAACTTAATACTCTCAGCATCAATGGCCTGATCGCAGTTGAAGTTGGCTCCGGTGCCTTTGAAGACACCTTTCCCGATCTCCACGCTTTGGGGATAGGGAATCACATTGATGACCGTCTCGGCCTTCTTGGCGGACATGACCGCGGGGATAAGGATGAGGGTCAGGGTGAGAAGTCTGGATAAATGTTTCATGTGTATCGGGTTGTTATCGGTTTATTCAAAGTATATCGTGGCCAATTTACAAAAAAGCTAGTAGATGAGCAAGCCAAGTAACCCACCGGCGATAATAATCGGTATCGGGCCAATCTTGAAGAACAGAGAGGCAACAGCAGCCGCGGCGAACAGAACCCAGCTGATCCAGTCCGGAAAGTTGTCCCGGACTATCTCGACCACCGGCCAACCGCTTGACCAGTCGACAGATAGGACCAGGATGATTGCGGCGGCTCCGATAAGCCCTATGGCTGCGGGCCTGATCCAACTTAGGACGCCCTCGAACACCTTGCTGCCTTTGAACTTGTTGTAGAACCTGACGATTGTGAGGACAATCAGGAAAGAGGGGAGGACAATAGCGAAGGTCGCTGTCATAGAGCCGAGGATTCCGATAAGATGGCTTCCTCCGGCCTCGTGGACGACTTCATATCCGACATAGGTAGCGCAGTTGATCCCGATTGGCCCCGGGGTCATCTGTGATATGGCCACAATGTCTGTGAAAGCGCTTTCTGTGAGCCAGGAATGGGCGGTGACTACCTGTGTCTGGATGAGAGACAGCATGGCGTAACCTCCGCCAACGGTGAATATACCGATGACGAAAAACACCCAGAAAAGCTGGAGGAAAAGCACCGGATCAACCATCTTTGTTCCTCCTGTCTTTTATAAGGTGGAAAGCGGTGGCGGCCACAATCACGACCAGCAGGATGTAGATCGGGGAAAACCGCAGGAAAGCCACCAGGATGAGGGTGACGGCGCTTATCGCCCAGGCCCACCAGGTCTTGTTGCCCTTGCGGGCCATATTGATCATAGGGACCAGGATCAGCGACACCACGACAGGACGTATGCCTTTGAATATCCTTTCCACCACTGGGTTATCCTTATAACCTGAGAATAGCATGGCTATCAGTAAGATAGCGAAGAAGGAGGGGAGTACCGACCCGAGAGTCGCCACAATGCTTCCTTTGACGCCCCTCATCCTATAGCCGGCGAAGATGGACATGTTCACGGCCAGGACTCCCGGAGCTGATTGGGCCATGGCGATAATGTCGGGAAGTTCCTCTTCCGTGAGCCAGCCCTTCTTGACCAGTTCATCCCTTATCAATGGGATCATGGCGTAACCGCCCCCGATCGTGAACGAGCCTATCTTGGCGAAAGTTAAGAATATCCGCAAAAGAGGAACCATCGTCGGAAATAATTATCTTCCAATCACATGCGTCATTTCAGAGACAACCTGCCTGTCGGTCCTGCCATTCGGTCCATGGGAAGAAGAATGGAACTCGGAGATGCCAGTTGAAACTTCCAAGGATGCGATATTGCCGGGTCTTACTCCGGAACCAGCCATGATCACTATCCTTCCGTTTGCTTTTGAATTAAGCTTTTGAAGTGTCTCAGCACCGATATTGACTGAAGAAGCGTGGCCTGCAGTGAGCAATCTATGGCATCCGAGGCCAATTATGTCCTCAAGTGCGGTGAAAGGGTCGGCACATTCGTCAAAAGCCCTATGGAAGGTGATCTGGAGTCCGCCCGCGGCCTCTATAAGTCTCCTCATAGTAGCGGTGTCTATGGAACCGTCCCTGTTGAGGGCCCCGATAACTACCCCATGCACACCAAGTTCCACGCACATTTTTATGTCTTCGAGCATAGATTCGACCTCGGCCTCACCGTACACGAAATCACCTCCTCTGGGTCTTACCAGCACGTTGACAGGGATGGTCACGGCAGAGAGGGTCGCCTCGATATTCCCTCGGCTTGGAGTGACTCCTCCACAAGGGAGATCCTCGCAGAGCTCTATCCTGCCCGCTCCTCCCGCTTGAGCCTCAGCGGCCTCTTCCGCATCTGTGCAGCAACATTCCAGGAACCGTGCGGCCGAGCCGGTCCCTTCAATCTCGAGAAGAAGCTCCGGACGGCATATGTCCGCAATCATGAAATGCATGGGCACCGATGCCCAATGCGCTGTTAATGTGTCGATTATGGCTTCGGCATCTTGCTCCCGTTTGATGTACACCCTGAGAGAATTGAACCTGAATCTCCTGTTCCCGCAGCGTATGTTACCTGGAGCGGTCAGACTCTCCACAACCTCGATAGCGGCTTTTGCTTGGAGTGAAGGATCTGAAGAAATCTCACTATCCTCGCCTTTTATGGCGGCTGTTCCGGAAATCAGCACAGTGTCATCCAGCAGCCTCGCCCTCTCAAACTTGGGAGTGGTCTTGACTGCCTCGCAACCGCTTGCCAGCACTCTATTGGAATACTTGTGGGCGGGAATCTGGATAGGATTGTCGATTGGGGAGCTTAGCTTGGCGGCGTTTTTAACCGCATAGACGCAGACCGCCACTCCACCTGCCGCACAACCGATCCCGGTAGCGGCGGGGTAGCCATCCGGCCAATCCACCTCCGAGTAAAAAGCGCTCCTCGCGTCGTTGAACATCTGGTAGTTCTGGATGCCGTCCTTCACTCCGGTGATGTCCTCGATGTAGTTCCATTGCCTTACTATCTCATTGGTCTTTAGACCTTCGGCGGAGAGAATATCCCCGATCCTTCTGAAAACGGCCTTGGACTGTTGGGCAGTGCCGCCTTCAGACGGGAAGCGTATTCCTTTGGTTATCAATTCCTTCTGCCGTCCGCTGCGGATAATCAGATAGTCATCGGCATATTCCACCATGCCGTCTCCGGAGAGATAGAGAACCTCGGCGGTCAAAGTCACCCCGAGGGGCTTTTGCGCTACGCAAGTTACCATCGGCAGGGCTTTCCCGAAGAACAACCGGCATTCATCCAGGATCACTTTCTCATCATTCAGGAAAGATTGGGGCGATGTGGAGTCGATGAAGAACACGACACTGAGGACGATATGGCCATTTCCAATCCGGGCCAGCAGATCCCCGCAACGTTCCTTCAGAGTCCCCTCCAGGCTTGTGGATATTATCTTGAGATGCTTTTCAGATACCATTGTCCGCGAATTTCGTCATTTTGATTCTTTTTTCCAATGAGTCCCATATAAATACAAATAGTGACAAAAAAGACCCGAATACCAATTAATTGTGATTTGCTCGAAGATTAATAATGCCTATTTTCGCGGTGGATGAAATTATCTGATTTAAAAACAGGAGACACAGGAGTCGTCATCAAGGTCGGCGGCCATGGCAATTTCCGGAAAAGGCTCATAGAAATGGGCTTCATTCCCGGAAAAAAGGTGTCTGCTGTGATGAACGCTCCTCTCAAGGATCCGATTGAGTATGAGATCCTTGGTTATAAAGTCTCTCTCCGCCGGGCTGAGGCTGCCCTGATTGACATATCTTCCGAGGAAGATTATAATTCCGATAAAGCCGGCACTATCCGCGTCGCGCTTGTCGGCAACCCCAATTGCGGCAAGACTTCCCTTTTCAACATGGCTTCAGGCAGCCATGAGCACGTGGGTAATTACAGCGGGGTGACTGTCGATGCGAAAGAGGGGTACTTCACCTGGAAAGGGAGAAGGCTGGTTTTCGTCGATCTGCCCGGAACATATTCATTATCAGCCTTTTCTCCTGAGGAGAAATACGTCAGGGAGAACCTTGTGGAGAATGCCCCCGATGTGGTCATCAATGTCGTTGACGCTTCCAACCTGGAGAGGAACCTCTATCTCACCACACAAGTCCGGGACATGAACCTGAAGGTCGTGATGGCCTTGAATATGTACGACGAGCTTAAGAAGCGTGGAGACCGTATTGACACCAAGTGGCTCGGAAGGATTCTTGGGATGCCAGTCTGCCCGACTGTATGCAGGACTGGAGACGGAGTGCCGGAACTCCTTGACACTGTGCTGGAAGTGGCTGATGAAGAATCTTCCGGCGAGCCTGTCTCGGTTGACAAGATAATCTCCGGAGAGGATTCGGAGGAGATCGAGAAGCGTTACCAGTTCATCCACGACGCTCTATCCAAGACCTATGTCCGCCATGTCGAGCCTGTCGGGGAGAAGTCCTGGACTGAGAAGATAGACTCTGTCGTCACCAACAAGTGGGCCGCCTTCCCTATATTCATCCTCCTCCTGTACATCATCTTCCAGGCGACATTCACTCTCGGGGAATATCCCATGAACTGGATTGACTGGCTGGTCGGGAAGTTCGGTGGCTTTGTGGGTGACTTCATGAAGGAAGGTTGGCTCAAGGACGTGATTGTCGATGGAGTGATAGCGGGAGTGGGAAGTGTCCTTGTGTTCCTGCCTAACATATTGATTCTGTATTTGTTCCTGTCCATTATGGAAGACACTGGCTACATGGCCAGGGCTGCCTTCATCATGGATAAGTTGATGCATAGGATAGGTCTGCACGGCAAGTCGTTCATCCCGATGGTGATGGGATTCGGCTGCAACGTGCCGGCCATAATGGCGACAAGAGCGATTGAGAGTCGGAAGAGCCGGCTTATCACGATAGCCATAATACCGTTTATGTCGTGCGCCGGCCGGCTCCCGATTTTCGTTCTTTTGGCCGGGGCTTTCTTCCCCCGCCATTCGGCGTTGGCCTTGCTTGCCATCTATTTTATCGGAGTACTGCTCGCCATATTCTCTGCCATGGTGTTGAGCCGTTTTGTGAAGGATGATGACCTCCCGTTCGTGATGGAACTCCCGCCATATCGTGTTCCCACGGCGAAGGCAACCTGGAGGCACACCTGGGAGAAAGGCAAGCAGTACCTCGAAAAGATGGCCACAACCATCTTGATCGGCTCCGTGGTAATCTGGTGCCTGGGTTATTTCCCTCGTTCGCATAAGGACGCCGAGTACCAGCAGGAGCATTCCTACATAGGCCAGATAGGCAAGGCTGTGTCCCCGGCTCTCGAGCCGCTTGGTTTCAACTGGAAGATGGACATCAGCCTCCTCTCCGGAGTCGTGGCAAAGGAATTGGTGGTCAGTACCTTGGGTGTGATGTATTCATCAGAAGAAACATCCGATGATCCGGATAACACCCAGTTGCAAGGCGCTCTCGCCGGGTCGGTCAGCCTTCCCGCCGCTGTCGCATTCATGTTGTTCATTCTCTTGTACTTCCCGTGCATAGCCACTTTTGTGGCCATTAAGAACGAGACCGGAAAATGGAAATGGGCGATTGCCATCTGCGCCTACACTATGGTTGTCGCCTGGGTGTGCGCTTTCATCGGCTACCACCTTACGGCTTTGCTGATTTAATTGTTATCTTCGCGTCATGAAAGAGATATTTTCCACCGACATGCGCCTGTCGGACATGTTGGACATGAACTATAGCCTGTTGAGGATCATTTCCCGGATGGGGATTGAGCTCAAGCATGCGGGGCTGAAGGTGGTTGACGCCTGCGCTTTCGCCGGTATCGATCCCATGACCTTCACTCTGATCTGCAATGTCTATTCTTTCCCGGAATATACCCCCTCGCCATCGGAGGTCGCATCCGCTGACATCAGGGACATCATAAGGTATCTCCATGGCTCGCACGCCTACTACACTTGTGCTGCCCTGAGGAGTCTTGAGGGGGCGTTCGACCGGCTTGTCGAACCCTGCGACGAGAACCAGAAGAAGGTGATTCTCAAGTTCTTCCTTGATTATAAGAAAGAACTTGAAAAGCATTTCGCACGTGAGGAGGAGAAAGTATTCCCTTATGTCGAATCACTTCTTGCGGGAGATCGGCCGGAGGGTTATTCGATAGTTGATTTCGAGGAGCATCATGAGGATGTGGACCAGAAGATGGAAGACATGCGGAACATAGTGATGAAATACCTTCCGGATGTCTGTGATGAGGAGACCAAGATGTGGGTTCTCCTTTCCATTTACCGCCTGAGGGACGACCTGCGCCGCCACACCTATGTGGAAGACAATATCTTAATACCTGCCGTCAGAAATCTCGAGAACGATGGAAAATAAGAAGACAGTGGCCTTGATCACCCCTTCGGCCATGGTCTCGAAAGGGTTGGAGGACATCCTTGATGAATCCGGCGAGTTCAAGGTAGAGGAGTGTTTCAGGGATATATCCAGGCCGGTTGAGGCCAGGCTTGGGACTCTTGACCCCGATGTAGTCATTATCGATCCGTCCGTGCTTGATTTCAGAAGCCGTAAGGATGGCAGGAGCAGGTTGGCTGACATTTGCGACTCGATTGTGATCGCTCTTGGAGGCCCCGGTTTGACAGACGAGGTGTTGAGGCAATACGACGGTTCGATTTCCATTTATGACAGCAGGGAGGATATTCTCCGGAAAACGCGCTCGTCGGTGGAAGCCAAACAATCGGAAACGTCGGTCTCGGACAGCGGAGAGCTCTCAGCCCGTGAGAAGGAGATCCTGGTCTGTGTGGCCAAGGGAATGCTGAACAAGGAAATCGCTGATAAACTGTGCCTTTCGATTTACACTGTAATAACCCATAGGAAAAACATAACCCGTAAGACCGGAATCAAGACCGTAGCCGGCCTTACCGTTTACGCCCTGCTCAACAATCTTATCGACATGAGTTCTGTCCAGTAGAAGGCAGGAACCCTTTTGAACATATTGTGAACTTTCTGAGTGCGGAGTCCCTGGAAATGACGACATGGGAACCATGGGCGCCTGGTATGTCTTTGCTTGCATAGGTATGTATCCGATGATCCCGGGAGTTGGTGGCTTCACCCTGAACACTCCCGCGTTCGAGAGAATCGTGCTCCATCTTCCCGGTGGAGACTTGACAATCAAAGCCGGACCGGAGCAGAATCTTTACACGACCTCCCTTAAAGTGAACGGAAAGCATCGGGGCAGGGCGTGGATAGACCTGGAGGAAATAGAGAAAGGCGGCACCATTGAATATGGAACCGCCTCTAAACCAGGATCTTGGGGTAAGTCCGAACTGCCTCCGTCCTTTGAATGATCTAACGGATAGGAGGGATAGGATCAGTCCACGCCATGGCGACTTCATGGTCGGCAGCCCCGTAATACATTATATACCTTCCCTTGAAGTACACCAGGTTCTCCAAGAAACAGTTGCCGTCCTTTCCTGTCAGGAACGGCATGGTTGTGCGCGATATCACAGCTGTGGGACTTTCCGTTGATAGGAGCAGTTGCTCTCCGGCATAAACCCTGCCACCCTCGGCATTCCTCCCGAATCCATTGTATATCAATACGATTCCCTTCTCGGTAAGTATAGCCTGGGGACCCGGTTCGCAAAGAATCTCATCAGGTCCATCTAATCTGGGAGTGACAATCGGAAGGAGCCGTTTTTCGGAGTCGAAGGGAGTCTCGTTACCCTCATAATCCACCACCGAGATCTTCTTTTCAGGAATAGCCGGCCCTTCGCAATAGAACTCGACAGGTGTCCAATCAATCAGGTTGTCGGAGGTCGCAGCATAAATATTGCTTTCGCCCCAGTACATCCAATATTTGCCTCTAAGTTTAACGGGGTAGAAGTGCTCTCCATCCTGACGGCATACTATCGCGCCAGACTTCGCCCAGATCTTCGAGTATTTGCCTTTGAGTGAACTGGCGAAAATGTTTCCATGTTTCTTCCAATGGATAAGGTCCCGGCTTTGGGCGCAACAAAGATTTACTGTGTGGCCGTTGTAGCTAGTGTAATAGATAAAATAGTCTCCGTTCTCAGTTTCCACGATGCGGGGGTCTTCGCAACCACCTTCCCATTCCTTTTCCTTGAACTCGTCTTCGTCAGGGAATATGACAGGCTCAGCCAAGCTTGTGAAATGGAAACCATCCTCACTTACCGCCAATCCTACTCTGGAAGTACCGTTGTAAGCTCCTTCCATGTCTTCCGCCCGGAAAAGAAGGTAAACCTTCCCATCTTTTACGATTGCCGCCGGATTGTAGGCATTCCTGGCCTGCCATTTAATGTTTTCCTTACGAATCGGATCCTTGAACGAAAAAGAGTTATCCGGAATCAAGCATGGATTAGCTTCAAGCACCTTTGAGAAAGGTCCGAGCATCCAATCGTGTTCCATCGTGGTAGCACAGCCGTTAATGGTCAAGTCCATCGTATTATCCAGAGAAAGGGAGTAAGGGGCGCTGGACTTCGATGTCCCTCGAGAGTATGACGGCTCTGGACCCATAACCAGGTGGAGTTCCCCGCCATTCATTATGTCACTATAAGTTATGTAGTTGGCATCCAGCGGTTTCCCGTTCAGTGTGGCTGACTGGATGTACACATTCTCAAGAGAGTTGCCTTCAGCTATGATCTTGAACGTCTTTCCTCCGTCCAACGAGATGGTCGCGTTTCGGAACACAGGACTTCCTAACACATACTGGTCTGTTCCGGGAGTCACGACATATATTCCCAACGCGCTCAGCACGTACCATGACGACATCCCACCCTGATCCTCGTCACCTGGATAACCCTGGGGGCCGCTGCTGTAGAGCCTGCTCATAATCTGACGCACCCAATACTGGGTCTTCCAAGGCTGGCCGGCGTAGCAGTACAAATAAGGCATGTGCTGAATGGGCTGGTTGCCGTGGGCATATTGGCCCATTTCCGCCAACTTCATCTCTGTCATCTCATGTATTATCTCCCAGTAGGTGCCTTTCTTCATCGCCGGCTCCGTGGTGAAGACCGCATCAAGCTTGTCAGTGAAAGCCTTGTCGCCTCCGAAGAGGTTGATAAGCCCCTGGACATCTTGAAATACCGACCATGTGTAGTGCCAGGCATCTCCTTCGACATAGGCTCCGCCCCACTCCTCGGGGTCGAACGGCTCGGTCCAGTTGCCTTCTTTGTCACGGCCTCGCATAAAGCCTGTGACCGGATCGAACACATTCCTGTAGTTGTACATCGATTTCCCGAATATCTTGGCATAGAACTCATTACCGATGCTCTTGGCGAGTTTCCAGGCACAGAAATCGTCATAAGCGTATTCAAGGGTCATCGCTGTGGCACCGTTACCTCCTTTGTGTGAGACATATCCAAGCGTCCAGTAATCCTGCCACCCGCCACGGCCATTCGCTCCACCCCAAGGACCTTTGTTCATGGCCTCGTGGGCATAGGCTTTCAATGCCCTTTCAGGGTCAAAAGAGCGTATCCCTTTCGCCCAAGCGTCCGCCAAAAGGGAGATAGCGTGGTTGCCGACCATACCTCCGGTCTCACCTGGAGCAGACCATTGAGGCAGCCATCCGCACTGGTCCTGGGCATCCAGAAGCGCGTTCATATAGCGCCCTTGCATCTCCGGATGAAGGATGTTGGTAAGCGGGAACTGAGAGCGGAAGGTGTCCCAGAATCCGTTGTCAGTGTACATGTATCCCTTGTGGACCTGCCCGTCATAAGGACTGTAATAATAAGGCTCCCCATCGGGACCGATCTCATAGAACTTCCTGGAAAACAGGTTGGAACGGAAGAGACAGCTGTAGAAGGTGCGGATCTCTTCTTCTGAAGCACCCTCCACATCGACTCGACCCAGAAGAGCGTTCCAAACCTTGGCTCCGGCAGCCGCGACTTCCTCCAGTTTGGTGAAAGTGCCCAGTTCCCTGTTGAGGGTCAGCTTGGCCTGGTCAAGACTGATGTACGAGGACGAGATCCTGGCGTTGACCTTGGTCCCGGGCTTGAACTTTATGTATGCCCCATATCCTTTTCCTTCACCGTCCTTCTGGTCAGGGAATATGGTTCCGTCCTCGTTCTTCCATACCCCATATTCCTGGAAGGGTTTGTCCAGGCGGATAACGAAATGGCAGCGGAATGATTCTTTGTCCTTGATGAACCTGATGTTGTTCACCCAGCCGGTGATTTCCTTCCTATCGGGGTCCAAATGTATCTCGCTCAATTCGTTGTAGCCGTCCAGCAGCAGGATCGCGTCTCCTTTTTTCGGGAAAGAGAATCGCATCATGTTACATCTTTCCGTAGGGGCCATCTCGGTGGTTCCTTGTCGTGACTGAACTTCGCCCCTCTCTCCTTAAGATCCGTGACCAGCTTCCCGGTCTCGGGCATGAGTATGAACACGGCATAGTCCTGCATCCATGGACTGCATTGGTGAGTCTGCTCAAAACCTCGGATCTCCTCATGGGGCCAACTGTATTTCCATCCGTCATAGCGATCCCCGGTCTGTGGGGACCAGAGATGCTGGGCGAAAGGCATGCCCGTGGCGGGATAGGTGTTTCCGTGGCTCAACTCAAAATTGGAATCCGTCCCGATCCTGGTGTCGATGAACTTTGTGTAGTCCTTTCCGTTGGCGGAGAAGGCAAGGACAGGCAAAAGAAGAAAAACAAATATGAATAACCGCTTCATGGCTTGATGTTTTTTACAATAATAATGTATGAAGAGGGCAAAATAGTCCACTATTTCAGCATTTTATTCCCATTGGATCGGATATTCGTTTGAACATGTTTTTCTTTATCTATCTTTGGAGTAAAGGTACTGAATAAATGAGACGAATAGCATTCCTTTCCTTTCTTCTGGTCTTGGGACTCTTCCTGTCCTTTTCCATCCCTGTGCGTATGCCTGCTGGTTATTTCTCCAATCCTGTAATATGCGGGGATGTGCCGGATCCCAGTATTATACGTTTTGGCGGAACTTATTATGCCACAGGTACTTCCTCTGAGTGGGCGCCGCTTTACCCTATTTTTGAGTCCAAGGATCTTGTGAACTGGAAACAGATCGGGAGCGTGTTTAATGAGCCTCCGGCATGGACTACACGTTCATTCTGGGCTCCTGAACTGTTTTGCGCTGATGGTAAAGTCTATTGCTACTACACGGCCAGGCGCAAGCCGGACGGCTTGTCTTTTATCGGGGTGGCCGTGTCGGATTCTCCTGAAAAAGAGTTCACTGACTGCGGTCCGGTTGTCCAATTCGGTAAGGAGGCTATAGACGCTTTTGTGTTCGAGGCGGAGGGGAATCGTTACATAACCTTCAAGGCCTACGGTTTGGACGAGCGTCCCATTGAGATTCTTTGCTACCAGCTTTCTAATGATGGCTTGCGAACGGAGGGGGAGCCTTTCACCTTGCTCCGGGATGACGATGGAATCGGCATGGAGGGCCAATGCGTCTTCTTCAAAGACGGATGGTGGTACATCCTTTATGCCGCCCGAGGGTGCTGCGGCCCCGGAAGTGATTACGAGGTCAGGGTGGCCCGTTCACGTGATTTCAAGGGGCCTTATGAATATTATTCCGGCAATCCTATCCTGTCGGGCGGGAATGAGGAGTTCCAGTCCTGCGGTCATGGTACCGTTGTGTTGACCCCGGATGACAGGATGTTTTACATGTGCCACTCATATCTTGCCGGGCATGATTTCTATCTCGGCCGTCAGCCTATGCTTTCTGAACTTGAACTGACTGATGACGGATGGATCCGGTGCAAGACGGGAAAGAAGGCAGCTCTCTCCCAGAAAACACCATTCCCTAGAACACGTCAACGTAGGCCGGCTCCTTTCCGTGATTCATTCAGGGGAAAGGCATTGCGTCAGGGCTGGATGTGGAACTATCCTTTCTCGGATCAGGACATCCGGCTTCGTCGTGGGAGACTAAATCTGTCTGGCACCCCTGCGGAAGGTGTCGAGGCTGGCAAATGGGGAGGAACAGCCTTGTGTCTTCGGGCTCCGGTATCCTCATATTCATTTGAAACAAAGGTCTTGACCAATGGCGAAAGCCTCAGGGGAATCACAATTTACGGTGATGACTCCAATTATGCCGCGCTTGCGGTCCAAAGTGGCAAGGTGTGCCTTATTACCAGAACCCGCGGGGAAGAGACCATTGTCTATCAAGCGCCATGCAAAGCCGGAAAAATCATCTTGAGGTGTGAAGTTGATCCATCTTCCCATCTTCGTTTCAGTTGGAAAGACAGAGGAAAATGGATTGATGTCCCTTCAGACTTGTCCGCAACCCCGCTTATCCAATGGGATAGAATGTTCCGTCCCGGACTGATTCATCGTGGAAAACTCACCGATCCGGGCATATTTGAGTACTTCAGTTTCTCTCCTTGAACTCTTTTTTATCAATAGTGAACTGTTTTAATAACTATAGTGACTACTTTCACACCGTAGAAAGAGCTTTGGAGGGAATATATGGGAATAGATAGTAAAAATGGTTTGGTAAACGTTCCCCGTCATTCCACGGAACAGGAATGGCGGGGAATGCCAATTTCCGGGATTTCAGAATGATATTTCCGCTATGACGGGATAGTGGTCGGAATATTTTAGCTTCGGGATGCGGTTCGATACGGCCTTGAAGTGGTTGGGATAGAGGATGTAATCGATCCTGATCAGGGGCCATAGGGAAGTGTGGGTCGCCCCGAAGCCCTTTCCCGCCTCCACAAATGTGTCTTTGCGGCCCTTCATGAGCCGGTGATAGGTGTAGGACATGGGGTTGTCGTTGAAGTCACCTACCACAAAGGATTCCAAGGTACAACCTTCAATGTCGGCGATCACCTGCTCGACCTGCTGTGGACGACGGGTCATCTTTTCCTCGGTCTCCCGCACCAAGGTGCTGTCTCTTCCGCCGTCTTTAATGAGGTTCGAGATTGAGATGTTGTAGCTCTGGAAATGGCAGTTATATACCCTGACCGTTGTTCCGGGATTAATCTTCAAGTCGGTGTAAATAGCTTGGTTAGAGCTCTTTTCGAACTGGAAATGCCCTTTGTCAGCGATCGGGAAACGGCTCAAGGTGATGTTGCCGTAAGCGCCCCCGCTGTTGATGTGCATGAAGTAGCCGGCCTCATATTCCGGAAAATGGTCCCGGAGGAAACCCGCCACGTCATATTCCCCGGAAAGGTCGAACTCTTGAAGGCAGACTATGTCGGCGTCTAGATTCTTTATCAGGCGCGTCACGGAGTCCATGCAGGCCTGCTTGCCTCCAGGTTCCTTGAATTCGGTTTTTCTTCCCATGGCGAACCGGCCAACATTGTAGGAGACAACCTTGATGGTCTTGTCGTCCCGCTGCTCCCCACCGGATGAGAATTGGTAGTATCTTCCTATGAATATGAGCGAAGGCAGCAAGGCGAGAAGCGGGATCCAGAAGGCTCCTGATTTTCTGCGGGCGGCCCAGACGAGAAGAAACAGGTTCAGCAAGGCTATCGGGACGAACAACAGCCCAAGGGCGGTCATGTACCATGCCTTGGAGGGGTTGACCACCATGGAGGCATAGGATAGGAATAAGAGCGCCGCCGCGGCCAGCATCAGCACCCTCGCTATAATCCCGGTTAACCACCAGCCTTTTTTCTTTATCTCCGCCAAAGCTTACCTGTCTTTTTCCAATAAAAAATAAGGAGGAACCCGAACAACGCCCCGCCGAGATGAGCGAAATGCGCCACTCCGTCCATGGTGCCGGTTATTCCCGTGAAAAGCTCTATACCCATGAATATCAGCACGAACCATTTGGCTTTCAATGTCACAGGAGGGAAGATCAGGGTCCAGAGAGCGTTGGGATAGAGCATAGCATAGCCGACTTGTAATCCGTAAATCGCTCCGGACGCTCCGAGGGTCGGGGTCCTGAGAATATCGACATAGGCCTGGCTGATCTGTGCTTCCTCGCCAAGGATGGCCCTGGCCTGGATGTCTTGGACAAGGAAGTGGATAAGAAGGGCTCCCAGACCGCAGATGAAATAGAACAGAAGATACTTCTTTCCTCCGATGGCCCTTTCCAGCGCGGAACCGAACATGAGGAGACACCACATGTTGACAAAGAGGTGCCAGAAGTTGCCGTGCATGAACATGTAGGTCACCGGTTGCCAGATCCTGAAGTAGGGCGACTTCGGGTAGAACACGGAGAATGTCTCGAACATGAAATTCTCGTTGATGAGCGTCGCGATGAACATCAACACATTGACGAAGAACAAGTTCCGTGTGACGTCAGGGATATTCCCGAAAAGGCTTGAGAGGAAGCCGCCTGAAGGTCTGTTATCGTAGCCGTAGTATTGTGCCATTAGAATAATTTATCGATTTGTGTCATTGGGAGGACCACCATGGTCTTCTTGCCGGAGATTGTCAACTCGGGACTGGAACTGGACAACAACGCGTCTAGAAGCGCCCTGGCCTCCATCGGGGAAGTGAGCCGCTCTTGGGAAGAAGCGCCCAGCAAGGCAATTTTCTCAGCCATTGCCGATTCCATCACTCCAGGAAGGGACACGCTGTCGTCGGAGAGGATGAGAAGAAGGTCCTGAACCATCATCTCCACCTTTCCCTGCTCTCCTGAGAAGCCCTCAGGAACCCCGTTCACAACGATTGTGTCCGTCCCGAAAGGGGAAATGTCGAAACCGAGGGTGGCAAGGAGGGACTCCTTCGATTCGATAAGTGCCCTGCCGGCGACTCCGATCTGGACCTTCACGGGGAACATGTTGGTCTGGGTTATGTGGCCTTCTTTGGTGAGGGCGGCGAGTGTCCTGTCGTACAAGACTCTCTCACGGGCCCTTCGGACATTGACCACCATCATTCCGTCTTTCGAAGGAGTGACTATGTACCTTCCTCCCAGAATGAGGGTTTGGCTCACAGGTAACGACCTGTCTTCAAACAACTTCCCGTAGTCTTCATGGCTATCGACATACCCCCTTGTCTGGAAGTGGTCATTCTTCCCGGAGGAAGGCTGATAGTCTCCGGAAGGAAACATCGGGGCGAAAGGATCGTAGCCGGGATCCAGCGGAACCTGGGGAACAGTCTCTGGTTTGTAATCCGGGAAATGCTTCCCCAGCACCGGCATGTCATTGGCTTCCGGGTTGGAGAAATCAATGTCTCCCGCGAAGGAGTTCTTCCCGAGAGTCTCTTTCACAGTGGCGTAAACCACCTGGAACACAAGGGAGTCGTCCTCGAACTTCACCTCAGATTTGGTGGGGCTGATGTTGACATCGACAGCGGAAGGATCCGTCTCCAAGAATATGAAATAGGAAGGGGTGACTCCTTCCGGGATCAGTCCTTCGTAGGCCCTCATCACCGCCTTGTGGAGATAGGGGCTGCGGAAAAAGCGTCCGTTGACGAAGAAGAATTGGTTGCCAAGGGTTTTGCGAGCGGTGTCCGGTCTTCCGGCGAAACCTCTGAGGCTGATCATTGAGGTGTCTGCCGCAAGGTCCACGAGATCTCCGACAACTGAGGAACCGAGTAAGTCCAAAATCCTGTATTTCAACGATTTGGCGGGTCTTGACACAATGATGTCCTTGCCGTTGTGGGAGAGTGAGAAGCCAATGCCGGGCCGTGTTATGGCAACTCTGGTGAATTCCTCGACTATATGCTTGAACTCGACGTTGTCCGACTTCAGGAACTTCCTTCTGGCGGGAATATTGAAAAACAGATTCCTTACGGCGATGTTTGTCCCGACGGGGGTGGAAACCTCGGTAGTGGACACATGCGATGATCCGGCCATCTCAACCTGGCAACCAGTCTCGCTGTCGGCGGTCCTGGTCTTGAGGGTCACTTCGGCGACAGCCGCTATCGAGGCCAAGGCCTCTCCTCTGAATCCGAAGGTCATGATCGCCTGGAGATCTTCCGCTGAGGCTATTTTTGATGTGGCGTGACGTTCGAAGCAGAGCACGGCATCGTCGGGAGTCATCCCGGTTCCGTCGTCGATGACTTGGATCAGTGTGCGTCCAGAGTCTCCGATGATGACGGTGACCTGGCTGGCACCAGCATCCACGGAGTTCTCCATCAATTCCTTAACCACGGAGGCGGGTCTTTGTACAACCTCCCCTGCGGCTATCATGTTGGCTATATTTCCAGGAAGAATCCTCAGTTCCATCCTACAGAAGCAGATAGAATTTACAAAGATATATCAAGACGATGGCGAGAAGGATCAGCCCTACGATCCCGATGATTTTCTGGGCTGCCGTGGCGGTGTCTGCTCTCCTCGCGTAATTGCCGTCCCTGAACGCTCCGCGGATGTAGGAGCCTGCCTTATACTCGCCATTCTCGGCCTCCTTTGCCTTCTCAGCGTCGAGACGGCCATCGACCTTGCCGAACACCTGGCGGCGCTCCTCTTCGTCTTTGTCGTAATATATCGGCCTGTAGTTGAACTTCCTGTGCTCCTGCTGGCCGGGGAATGTGAAAAAGCCCATGTTTGAGTTTTATTGGTGTAGAAAACAAATATAATTATTTTTCTTAAATTAGCGAGCCAATATAACCCCATTCAGAATGAAACGTCAATCTATCTTCATCACGGCCATTATCGTTTCCGTTTCGGCGCTTGCTGTCGGATGCTCTTCTTCCACTACCGATGAGAGTGTGGTCAATTATGTCAATGTCAAGATTGGCTCTGGTGGCCATGGACATGTGTTCGTCGGTGCCAGCGTGCCTTTCGGAGCGGTTCAGCTTGGCCCCACCAGTATTCCTCAAACCTGGGACTGGTGCTCTGGCTACCATGTCAGCGATTCCACGGTGATCGGGTTCTCCCACACCCATTTGAGCGGTACGGGAATAGGTGACCTGTTCGATGTGACGTTGATGCCGGTGACTGGCGAGGTCACATTTGCCAGAGGAAATGAGGAAGACCAGACTTCAGGTCTTTGGTCCTATGCGGACCGTACAAAGGAGGTGGCCAAACCAGGTTACTACAGCGTACCTCTGACCCGTTATGGGATCACTGCCGAGATGACCGCCACAAATAGGGTGGGTCTCAGCCGTTACACTTTCCCTGCCTCGGAGGAGGCCGCGATAGTGATTGACCTTGAGAACGGAGGTTGCTGGGACAGAGCCTACAGCACTGACATCCAGCAGGTTGACGAAAAAACCATAAAAGGATTCCGGTTCTCATCAGGCTGGGCGAGGAACCAGAAGCTATTCTTCTACGCCGAGTTCAGCAAGCCGTTCAATTCCTTGGAGGTCACAAGTGTGAGAGAAATGGAGATGGGGGCCGAAAAGGTTCATGTCAATTACGGCAAGGCCTCCTTCAAAACCGCTGAAGGTGATGACAATGACAACAACAA
>OMQO01000148.1 GCA_900313275.1 uncultured Bacteroidales bacterium | reverse complement strand
TCTCCGAACGGAAACGCAAGGCCGAAGCCCGCAAAGGCAGCGTCAAAAAAGAGATGGAGAGCGACGAGGAGTCCAAAAAGTTCCGCTCCGGACCTCTGAAAGTAGGAGAAAAGGTTAGAGTCAAGGACAATGGGATGGTCGGAGAGGTCACAAGGGTGTCCAACAAGGCCGTGACCGTCGCAATCGGCAACATCATGAGCAAAATGCCCCTGGAAAAAGTCGAGAGAATC
This sequence comes from uncultured Bacteroidales bacterium, assembly GCA_900313275.1. Lineage (GTDB taxonomy): Bacteria > Bacteroidota > Bacteroidia > Bacteroidales > UBA932 > Cryptobacteroides. The sequence continues at coordinate 5,293 of OMQO01000148.1, read as the reverse complement.
TCTTCCAATGAATATAAAGCCGCCCGAAAGGAAGCTGTCAAGCCTTCACCGGCCATCGACAACTCTGGAATCAGGGAGCGTCGGATGAGGTTTTCTCCTGAGCTAGATGTGCGTGGAGAGAGAGTGTCGGATGCCCTGGACATCGTCATCCACTACATCGATGACGCCATTATGCTCGGAATAGGAACCGTGAGAATCATCCACGGGAAAGGCACGGGAGCCCTTCGTGACGAGCTGCAGAAATACATCCGGACAGTACCCGGTGTCTCCTCGGTCCATGACGAGCACGTCCAGTTCGGAGGCTCGGGGGTTACCATCGTCCAGTTTGAATAACGAGATTGATAATTATGAAAAACTTCAAGAAAGAGAGTAAACCAACAGCTCGGATGCTGCTGGGAAAGAAAGGAGAGGATGTGGCCGCAGTGTTCTTGGAAGGTCTTGGACATCAAATCCTTACAAGAAATTACAGGACCGGCCACCTTGAGATCGACATCATCTCCGTTGATGCGTTCGGCGTGCATTTTGTAGAGGTTAAAAGCCGTGTGGCACCCGTGGCCGTGGCCCCGGAAGAAAATGTCACACCACTGAAACAAAAGAAAATAGCCAATGCGGCGTTAAGGTACCTCCATGGCTCGAAAGACCCTCGTGTCAGAGCTGATTCCGAAGTTCATTTCGACATCGTGGCGGTCACTTTTGACGGAGGGGAAGAGAAGGTGGATTGGTTCCCGGACGCTTACTTTCCGATGTATGTGTGAATAGGATCGGACAACTTGACCCTTGATATGACAGATAACAGATATTGTGTGATTATGGCCGGTGGCACGGCGAACCACTTCTGGCCGATAAGTAGAGAGACCCGCCCAAAACAGTTCTTGGACATCGCCGGCGGCGGAAAATCTTTTTTGAGGATGACTTACGAGAGGTTCTCAAGGATTATTCCTTCAGAGAATATTCTCGTAGTGACCTTGGACAGGTTCGGAGAGCTTGTGAAAGAGCAGCTCCCAGAACTTCCGGACACCAACCTGCTCCTTGAGCCTCACAGTCGCAACACGGCCCCATGCATCGCTTATTCCACATTCACGATCTTGAGAAGGAATCCTGACGCCATTGTAGTCACGACCCCGGCGGACCATTTCATCTCTGATGAAGCCGCTTTCAAGATAGCGATAGACGATGTGGTTGAATATGCCACCGAACACAACGCCCTCATGACGATGGGCATCTCGCCGACTGGCCCGGAGACTGGCTACGGCTACATCCAGGTCACCGGAGGAAAAACCGGCGCTGAATTAGGGAAGCCGGTGAAAGTCAAGACCTTCACAGAAAAACCTGATCCCGCTCTCGCTGAAGTTTTCTACAACAGTGGGGAGTTTTTCTGGAACTCCGGAATATTCGCGTGGAAGGCATCCTTAATCCTCGAGGAAATGTCCAAACTTCTTCCGGACGTGGTCAATGTGTTCCGTGGCTGGGAAGAAGCGATGGGCAGTTTCGGGGAGAGGGTATTCCTGGAAAAGGCCTATTCCGAATGCCCGAAAATCTCCATCGACTACGGTGTCATGGAAAAGACCGACAAGGCTTGGTTGTATTCCGGTAATTTTGGCTGGTACGACATTGACAATTGGGAGTCTCTTTTCAATGCCGTGTCTGTCAAAGATTCTGAGGGCAATGCCACCAACACCGGTAAGCACTTGTTTAACAACGATGTGGACAACCTGGTTGTCACCGACAACAAAAAGAAAATCTACGCCATCAAAGGGCTGAAAGACTATCTGGTCATCGACACTGACGATGCCCTTCTGATCTGCCCTCGCGACGACAAGCAGTTCAAGGAGTTCATCACCGGACTCGGAATGCCCGGATACGAAGAATTCCGCTAGAGTTTGGACGGAAGGTAGGCTGTCACGATGGTAGGTGCTCCGCGGTCGTCCTCGGGGCCGACATAATACACGGGGAAAGCCTCCTGATGCTTCTGCAGGACCGGATAAATGACAGTGTAGGCGTGTTTACCCCAAGTGTCCACTATCAAGCAATTCGCTCCTGAGTTCTTGAAAAAGTCCAAGACATCTTTCTCGTCCCCGCGCAAAGGGAAGCGCACAGCATGACGGAACCCTGAGTACATGAACGCCACCTCCGGCTTCCTGCATGCTATAACTGCATCATTCCCAGCATGTTCCTTGATCCACTCAGCCGCCATTATGTAATGGCTTAAATCAGAACCAGGGTTCAAATCCACATAGGTCTCGTAAGTGGCCAAATTCCTGTAAACAGTCTGCCCTTTCATGTAAGGGGATATGAGAAGGACACAGGCCAGGACCACAAAAGCGGTTGGGATAAGTCTCTCTTCTTTCTTTAACGCTAGCTCGCCCAACGACTTGACGACCTCAAATATTCCGTTAAGGGCGGCTAGAATCATCAGCGGCAGCACCGGAATGAAGTACCGGACACCCGCATATTGCTCCTGATAGAGCATCAGCACGGCGAAGGTGATGAGGAGATATGAGAAGATAAGAGTCCGTCCTTTTTTCAACCTGCTGACACCGAAGGCCATAAGCAGGATCAGGACTGAGCCGAGAGCCAAACCGCCCGCCGTCGGTTTATCGTGTTTGTTGTGGTCCATGGCTTCTTTCGGCCTCAACATGGCGTTAGGAATCCAAGAAGATACAAATTCCCCGACATTGCTCGATATCCTCTTGCCCCAGAGTTCAGGAGTCATCTTCTCCATCTTGTCGGTGTACATGAACCCGGAGTTGTAGTCGCTCTTGAAATCCGGATAGACCTGTTTGTTCCTTGCCGTCCAACCAGCATGAGCGACGACAAGGCTAACACCCAAAGCGGCCGCCACAATAACCGGCTTAATCCACCTTTTATCCTTCTTAATCAAGTTCTTAAGCGCAGTGACACCGAAAGCCAAACCAGCCGCCAAGACCACAGATATTCCCATAGTCCTGACAAGGTAGGCGGAGATGACGAGAAGGCACAAAAGCACAAAGCGGGCGACTTGGAGCCAATCCTTCTTTCCTTTTGTGAATATTCTCCCGACATCAAGGTCAAGACAAATCAGGATTATTCCGAAAGAGATCACCATGTACAGCATCTCGCTCATCATCACCACCGACCAGCGAAGGAGCGAAGGGTGCATGACTGTCAAAAAACACACTCCGAAAGCCAGCCACAAATTACCTCCCGCAGTCTTGCGGACTATCCGGAAAAGCATCAGGACCGATAGGAGGAACAGGATCCCATTAAGGATCTTCATAGCGTTGATATTGTCCGGAAACACATGCAGGAACACCGACATGAACATCGGGTAACCCGGAGGAAAATGGACATGCGGCTGCGGAACAGGAGGGATGATATCGACGTATCCCTGCCCTTCCGCCAATGCTTTGGCCAAAAGGAAATAGCTGATATTGTCGCCGTTAGGGTCTAGTTTCGGATCAAAAAACGCCCGATAATTGACCACGAAAACCCCGCAGATCACCAATAGGAAAAGAACATGAAGGATAGCCTTCCCTTTCCCTGTCAACTTATTTGCTTTCGTGGTACTCTTTTTCTGTGTTGACTTCCCAGACATTGTCCTTGGTGGTTAGATTGTCTTTAACGCATCTGACCGCCTCCATGGCTGTAAGCATGGAATGGTCCATATTGTTGTACCTGTGCTGGCCGTTTCTTCCAACGCAGTAGAGGTTAGGAATCCCGTCAAGCCATTCCCTGACCTTGGCTATTCCCGAATAGGTCCCGAAATATGCAGGATAGGCCTTTTTAACCTTGATCCTGTCGGCTTTCAAGACATCTTTCTTGTCAGCGACTCCAATCTTCTCAAGCTCATCCAAGGCCATTTCCACGAAATCCTGATCGGACATGCTCCATAGCTCGTCACCCTCATCGCAGAAATATTCCATCCCGACATACATTGTCCCTTTGTAGTCGGAGACCATGTACGGAGACCAGTTGTTGAATATCTGCAGGCGCCCGACTTTCACATCCCTTTCCTGGACATAGATCCAGGTGTCCGGCACCCTGTCCTCGAATGTCTTTATTTTCGTGCCGTTAGTGATCTTCAACTTCTTGGCGAGCACCCCCACGGTGACAAAATCCCTGTAGGGCAAGCCCTCGGCAACATCGGCGACTTCTCTCGGAACCTCCACACCCCTAAGATCTTTGACAAGATCCTTGACCGGCATGCTGGAGAACACATAGTCAGCTTCTATCGTTTCTTTCCCTTCCGGAGAATCAACTTCCACGGCAACGACCTTCCCGTCCTCAACGACAATCCCGCTCACTTTGGACGAAAGACGGAGCTCACCTCCTGCCTTCACAATCTCGGAAGCCACCGTCTCCCATAACTGTCCAGGGCCATATTTGGGATAGATAAACCGCTCTATCAGAGAAGTTTCCACTTTCTGCTGATCAATACTCTTTTTCCGGAAAGGCTTTGTGAGCACATCCTTGAGAATCGACATGACACTGAGGCCTTTGACCCTCTGCGCACCCCAGTCCGCGCCGATCTTGCTCGGATGTACGCCCCAGACTTTCTCGGTGTAGTCCTCAAAGAACATTTCGTAGAGCGGGCGGCCGAACTTGTTGACATAGAAATTCTCAAGAGAGGTCTCGGGAAGTTTGTGAATCACTGACTTAAGATATCCGAACCCTACCCGGACGGTGTTCCGGAGGCCCATGCCGGCGAAAGTGGACCATTTCAGTGAAATTGGATAGTCAAAGAAATGACGCAGGAAGAATATTCTCGAAACCCTGTCCCTTACCAGCATTACCTTGTCCTCTTTCTCAGGATCGGGACCCTCGGACTGAAGCTCCTTATCCCTGTCCAGCAATATGTCATCAAGGGCTGGAGAACCTTGGATCGGCAATATCGCCTCCCACCAATCCATGACCTCCTTGCTCTTGGAGAAGAAGCGGTGACCGCCGATGTCCATCCGGTTGCCGCCGTTATTGACAGTCCTGGATATTCCACCCACAAAGGTGCTCTCTTCCAATACAATAGGCTTGATGTCCGTCTGCCTCAAGAGTTCCAAGGCGGCGGTCAGTCCGGCGGGACCGGCTCCTATTATGACTGCGGTTTTACCCATCTTGAATCAGGAATTGAAAACCAGGAATCGTCTGGCGAGAAAATTCCAGAAAAACACTATCACTGTGGAAACTATCTTGGAGATCATGTAATGAAAACCAAAGCCATCCGTGAAAGCGTACATTATCAGCTCGTTCAGTCCCAATCCTATCACTCCGATCAAGGCGAAGGCAGCAAATTCGACCCATGCGCTTTTCATCTTGCTCG